>JBGQDJ010000097.1:0-8698 GCA_041495805.1 Geobacteraceae bacterium | reverse complement strand
CATTCAAGCTAACGGTTACCGGAGGCTCGTTTGCCACCATCACGGTTTTAGTGACCGATTCCATGACCACTGCCGCCAGGAACGCCTGTGTCAACTGCCATATCCAAAATGGTATCGGAGGACCAGTCAACGGTGTCAATGTGGTCTTCAACAATTGGTCCAGCTCCATACACAAGGTGAACTCAGTGATATGCGCCAGGTGCCATGTCGGAGCCAATACCGGAGGACATCCCGGCTCGATCACCTCAACTACCGTTAACGGGACAACGTTCAATTTTGTTGCTGGTGGCACCAATTTCTGCATTACCTGCCACAACCCCTCAATTGTGACCGATTTTGCGGCCAGCGTCCATGTGGCCCCGGCCGGCGCCGCTTCTTGCAGCTTTTGCCACTCTGGTGTACACAATGTGAACGCCAGGTGCGTCAATTGCCATACCCCGGGAAATCCCTTTGGGCTCCCATGGCCGCCGACGGGGTTTGAGTTCCACAATTCCTATACTGGAACCAATCTCTGCGTTAACTGTCATAATCTGCATAATCCGGCTGTCGTGACAGGTGGGGCGTCGTTCCCGCATTTCAGCACTTACTCTACGGCCCAGTTCGTCACCAAGAACATTTCGTGCAACAATTGCCACAACGACGCTAATAACACATTCAACATATTTCCCGCCAATTTGGAATTTGCAACGTCGGGTCACGGCAATCCCTTCTCTCCGGCATTTATCGGCCCTGGACCGTATACCGAAGCCAATCTCGAAGCTGCTGATTATAAATTTCTTGGGACACCTCTGCCGGCCACTCCGGCCACTACCGTTTCCAATGACTGTGTCCGCTGCCACACCACCACCGGCTTCATCAACTACGTAACCCCAATGAACCCACTGGATACCCAAACCGCTTTCCAGGATATCCATGCATGGGGGACCACGGGAGACAGGACCCGTGAGATGATCGCCTGCAACGCCTGTCATAATAACACGACCGGCTTCGATGCTGCATTCAGCAGGCGCACAGTAGGAATTATAGAAAATACTAACTTTACCAACGTTGTTCAGACCTGGTACAACTACTCATCGGCCGCAACAAAAAAAATAATTCGCTCCAAGCAATTTACGAACCAGTCCGGCAATGAATTTACCGATTCCAATATCTGCATTGCCTGCCATTCCGGCAAGGTGGCTGGCAATGTCATTAAGCAAACCACGGCTAACCCCGCAGTCTGCACCAGTGCAACGTTGTTGCCATCGATTGTGTGCCGGCTGGGGAATGGTACCGTTAGTACCGGCTTGACCCATGCTTTCTGGTCCAATGTTGATTTCATCGACCCTCACGGCATGTCTGCCGCCAATATCATGATACCAGACAATCTACGGGCCGGTTACGAATACAGACCTAATTCTGCCACAACGACAAGCCATAGTGACATTGGTACTGACAGTACCCAGGGACCATGCGTAGCCTGTCACATGTCGGCACCAAAGAAGCATGTCTTCTCACCGATTTCAACTGCGTCCAACGGTGTTATTAAGGCGATAACGACCACCCTGTGCTCTAATTGTCACGGAAGTAACGGTCCTGCATTCACAATCAACAGCGCCGGGGACCTGGAAACTAAGAAAGTGGGTTACCAGGCTGCTCTGACGGTTATTACGGCACAACTTGCCGCCAAAGGGGTATTTTTCAATGCCGCGAAACCTCCATACTTCTTTACTACAGCCGACCCGGCCCAGCAGAGTCTCCTGACAAAGGTGACGAACTGGAATGCCACCGCTCCCCTTTCCCAAGGGGCTCATCTGATGGGGGCCGCGTTCAACCTGAGGCTCTTGCAGTCCGATGCAGGCTGGGTGCATAACGGCACCACTTCCAAACGGCTGCTATATGACACCATCGATTACTTGGATGACGGGATCCCCACCAACAATACGGTTGCCGTCGCCATCCAGAACCTGGCGGGTGTCGACCAGTCAGTCAAGAACAGTGCAACGGCATACATTGGGACACGTCCGTAACTGAATTCGTCGACTTGCTGATTTAGAATGGCCCCGCTTCGAAAGGAGCGGGGCCATTTGTTAGCGAGGAAAATATTTGAGACCATTGTTTATTAATCACTTGTGAAAGTTTTGTACAAATTAAGCAGAGATGATAATTTCGTGGGATTGTTCAGAGGGTTGTCAGCAAGTAGGCCGTTGCCCCCATCGTTGTTAGCGGGGATAACCGCGGGTAGTCCTGAAGTCCGGTCATGTCGGTCTTTTCATAGGAATTTGAAATCCTTAAGCCATTCTTCAAAAATCATAACCTTATGTTCGCCGAATTTTAACAGTCCGGTTTTCACCTCGTCGATGGTCTTTTCTTTCCCGCTTTTTTCAGGACTCTTCGAATAGAATAGATCGGCGAAACAAACGATCTTCTCTTCGACGGATTGCGGGGTCATCTCCTCTTCAGGCAGCGGCAGTCTTTGCGATCTGATATCGGCAACAGTCAAACCGACCCCGATGTGCCGCTCACATACAAGTGCATGCCGAGGAAATCCTTCCTCTTCGAGAATCTCCTTGCCGATAATGCCGTGCCGGATATACGGCTCAGTCCCGTGACAGTGGAGTTTCGACGCGGCAGTCCGGCAGACACCGATATCATGGAGAAGTGCGGCCTCCACCAGGAAAGCCAAGTCAACCCCTGGATGGTCAAGATTGCGGGCCGTATGCAGGGCTTTAGTCGCCACGAGGCGGCTGTGTTCAAGAATAATCATTAAGGAATTAGAGTCAGGGAAATACTTTTCCAGAAGCGCTATGGCATTCATTAGTTTACCTCGATTGATTATACGGGTATATTTATACTGACTGAAATTCATGTCAATGAAAAGTATGAAAAATAATCTTTGTAATGTTACCGGGAAAAAATGACCATTGAGATTAAAGAAAATGATTTGAAGATCGAATTTTACCGGGGCTCCGGCCCGGGCGGACAACACAGGAACGTCACCGATTCCGCGGTGAGGATCCGCCATCTCCCGACCGGCATAGTCGCCCAGGCGTCGGAGAACCGGTCCCAGTCACGGAACCGGGAAATGGCCATGAAGAGGCTTGCGGAGGCACTTGCCAGGAGGGAGCGGCGAATCAAGAAAAGGGTCCCCACAAAAGTCCCCTCCGGTGAAAAGAATAAAAGGCTAAACGAGAAAAAACAGCGCTCCCGGACAAAACTGCTCCGTTCTTCAAGTGATGAAGAGTAGGTGGCTGGTATCAAGGGTCTAAATCGGGGACGGGCAATATTCCTTGATGCCCGTTCTCTTTTTGAGTATACTTGCAAAGTTTTACAAAAATTGGATTAAATGAGGGGGATGTCATCGTGATAGATTTTCTTGGGGAGTGGAAGCGCACCGATTACTGCGGGTCTCTGACCGTTGCCGATACAGGGAGGGAAGTTTTTCTGATGGGTTGGGCGCTTCGGCGGCGCGACCATGGCGGGCTCATTTTTGTCGACCTGCGTGACAGGGAGGGTATTGCCCAGATTGTCTTCGATCCAGAACTGAACAGTGTGGCGCACCGTAAGGCCGAAACGATCCGAAACGAGTTTGTGGTCGCGGTAAAGGGAAAAGTTGCGCCGCGGCCCGAAGGTACTGTGAATCCCAATCTGAAAACCGGCGGGGTCGAGATAATCGTTTCTGAGTGCAGGATACTGAACCGCTCCAAGCCGCTCCCCTTTACCCTTGACGATTATGTGGAAGTCTCGGAAAATCTGTGCTTGAAGCACCGATACCTGGATCTGCGCCGTCCCGTCCTGCAGCAAAACCTTATCCTCCGCTCAAAGGTTACGCAAAGCACCCGACATTACCTTGCATCAAACGGCTTCCTTGAACTGGAGACCCCCTATCTGACCAAGTCTACTCCGGAAGGCGCCAGGGATTTTCTCGTTCCGTCCCGTATCCACCAGGGGGATTTCTATGCCCTTCCCCAATCGCCGCAGCTATTCAAACAGATTCTCATGATCTCCGGATTTGACCGCTACTTCCAGATTGTCCGCTGCTTCCGCGACGAGGACCTGCGCGCTGACCGCCAGCCCGAATTCACACAGATCGACTGCGAGATGTCGTTCATTGACCGGGAAGATATCATCACCATTATGGAAGGCCTCATAGCCCGGATATTCGAGGAGACGAAGGGAACGAAGGTCGAACTACCCATGCCGCGAATGACCTATGAGGAGGCGATCGCCAGGTTCGGAGTGGACAATCCGGATCTCCGTTTCGGTCTTGAACTGGTGGAGTTGTCCGAGATTGTAAAAGATGCCGGCTTCAAGGTTTTTGCCGATGTGACAGCCGGTGGAGGGATTGTAAAGGGGCTCAACGCCAAGGGGTGCGCCAGGTTCTCTCGAAAAGAGATCGATGATCTTACGGAATTCACAAGAATCTACGGGGCGAAAGGGCTTGCATACGTAAAGGTAACCGCAGAAGGTTGGCAGTCTCCCATAGCCAAGTTTTTTACCGCCGAAGAAATTGCAGCCATGAATAAGGCATTCTTATCAGAGGAAGGTGACCTGCTTCTGTTCGTGGCTGACAAGCCGAAGATTGTCAATGATTCGCTGGGCAAGCTGCGCAACCATCTGGCGTCAATACTCGGATTTTTGGACAAGGAGACCTTCAATTTCGTCTGGATTACCGATTTCCCTCTTCTGGAATGGGATGATGAGGAGAAAAGATGGTCGGCGGTTCACCATCCGTTTACCGCTCCAATGGATGAAGACCTGGATCATCTCGATTCCGATCCGGGACGCTGCCGCGCCAAGGCCTACGATCTGGTCCTCAACGGCAATGAAATAGGAGGGGGAAGCATCAGGATTCATCAGGAAAAGATCCAGTCGAAGATGTTCAAGATGCTTGGCCTTTCTGATGAAGACGCCAGGCTGAAATTCGGCTTTCTGCTGGATGCCCTTGAGTACGGAACTCCTCCACATGGCGGCATAGCATTCGGCATGGACCGCCTGATGATGCTTTTGACCGGCAGCGATTCCATCCGCGACGTAATTGCATTTCCCAAGACCCAGAAGGGGACATGCCTCATGTCCGAAGCGCCTTCGTCTGTTGACGCCAAGCAGTTGAAGGAGCTCGGATTAAGAATTGCCGTTAAGTAAAGGATTGGATGTGCTTTTTAACAGGAGTTTAATTCTCATCACCTTGACTTTGGTATTGATAACGACCGGCTGCTCTCCGAACTTATCCCATTGGCGGCGGAAGGCCGTGGCGATTGTTGACCTGGTCAGGTTCAAAGGGGCTGAAACTATTTCCCCTGATGAATTCAGAAGCGCAAGGTTGTCCCTGGCCAGGGGGGAAGCACTTCTGCAAGTAGACGAAACCGAGGAAGCGGATAGTTACTTCCATCTGGCGTGGACAAAAGCTAAAGTGCTGGAGAAGGATCTTGATGAGGAAAAGTTGCGAATGGCAGATGTCGCAATGCTCAAGGGAGAAGATGAGAAAAAAGAACTTAAGCACCAGAATTTGCAACGGAAAGTGAATAGCCCCATTCTGATGGAACAGCCAAGAACTGCTCATTCTAATGCAAAAGGTAAAAAAGTCGAAAGCCCCAGGCAGAACAAGGATAAGCTGTTACCGGCCTACCATACGGTCTTACGCGGCGAGACACTCCCGCAGATCGCCGCGCAGACAGATGTTTATGGCGACCAAATGTTATGGCCCCTGCTATACCGCGCAAACCGAGACCAGATCCGTGATCCAGCCCATATCTGGCCCGGACAGCTGCTCCGAATACCCAGAGATCTGAACAGCGAAGATATCGGCGAAGCACGACGCTACAGCCAGGGAAAACCGCTCCGTTAATCCAATTTCCAATAAAATACCTTCTAACAGTTGTGCCTCCCCATATCTTTTCAAAAGCTCATTAGTTCCAAACATTCAAATCATCAGCAATTCCCTCTTTGTTGAGGATAAAGGAGCCCGAGAGAACTTTAGCATGGCTCCAAATATTTCCATATTTATGCTTGACAGTGAAAATAATTATGTATACTGTATACATAATCATATGAAGGAATAACTCCTATTAATTCGAAGGTTATAAGAATTTCAGCATCACTGATCAGATATTATTACTGTATAAATTGTTAATGGTGCTGCCTGTTGTCGGCAGATGAAAGGAGAGAAAATGACTTACCAGCATGTAAAAGTTCCCATGGGTGAGAAGATAATCATGGGAGGTGACGGCAAACTCCGGGTACCCGACAATCCCATAATACCCTTTATTGAAGGCGATGGCACCGGCCCAGACATTTGGAAGGCAGCCGTGCGAGTCTTTGAAGCCGCTGTTCAGAAGGCTTATGCAGGAAAGAAGAAGATCAGCTGGATGGAAGTGTATGCCGGTGAAAAGCCTTTTAATATGGGGCTCGGCTGGCTCCCTGATGAAACGGTTGAGGCGTATAATGAATTTCTCGTTGGCATCAAGGGGCCTCTGACGACACCCATCGGTGGCGGCATCCGCTCCCTGAACGTTGCTCTGCGCCAGTTGCTGGACCTCTATGTCTGTCTCCGTCCTGTCAAATATTTTAATGGTGTTCCATCTCCGGTGAAGAAACCCGAGGATGTGGACATGGTCATATTTCGGGAGAATACCGAAGACATCTATGCCGGCATAGAATGGATGACCGGAACCCCGGAGTGCGAAAAGATAAAGACGTTTCTCCTCGAAGAGATGAAAGTTACCAAGATACGTTTTCCCAATACCTGTTCCATCGGTATCAAGCCGATCTCCAGGGAGGGGAGCGAGCGACTGGTCCGTGCTGCGATTCTTTATGCCGTAAAACAGAACCGCCGATCCGTAACACTGGTCCATAAGGGTAATATCATGAAGTTTACCGAAGGGGCCTTCAAGGACTGGGGGTACAATATTGCCAAAGTGGAATTCCGCGACAGGATCGTGACGGAGCGTGAGAGCTGGATCATCGGCAACAAGGACAGGAATCCAGAACTCTCCATTGAGGATAACGCCAAGATGATCGATCCCGGCTATGACATGATGACCCCATCGCAGAAGAAGGAGATCTGCGATGAAGTGGAAACTGCTATCAAGCTCATGCCGACTCACGGCAACGGGCAGTGGAAGAAGCTTGTCATGGTCAAGGACACAATAGCCGATATCACCCTGCAGCAGGTCCTGACACGGGCCAAAGAGTTCGATGTCATCGCCACCATGAACCTGGAGGGGGACTTTCTTTCCGATGCCCTGGCTGCCCAAGTGGGAGGGATTGGTATTGCTCCCGGCGCCAATATAAACTACGTGACCGGCCACGCCATATTCGAGGCGACCCACGGCACCGCGCCCAAGTATGCCAATCTCGACAAGGTCAACCCCGGATCGGTCATCCTCTCGGGAGTCATGATGCTCGAGTTCATGGGATGGCAGGAAGCTGCCGACATGATCGTCAGCTCCATTGACAAGACCATCAGCCAGAAGCGGGTCACCTATGATTTCGAAAGGCTTATGCCCGACTCGACCTTGTTGAAGTGTTCCGAGTTTGCCGATGCTCTGATAGAAAACATGTAACCAGCCGCTGGCTAATGTATTTTACGGGAGGGAGTCATGGAAAGAAAGAAAATTGCTTTAATCGGTGGCGGACAGATAGGCGGCGCATTGGCCCAGCTTGCGGCCACGCGCGAACTGGGCGCTGTTGTGCTTTTCGATGTTGTCGAAGGCTTACCCCAGGGAAAGTGTCTGGATATTGCCGAGGCCGCTTCTATAGAAGGTTTCGACCCAAGGATCACGGGGACCAACGACTATAAGGATCTTGCCTGTTCAGACCTGGTAATCGTCACTGCCGGCCTCGCGCGCAAGCCTGGAATGAGCCGCGACGATCTGATCGAAGTCAACTCGAAGATCATGAAATCGGTTGCCGAGGGGATCAGGGTATACGCTCCGAAGGCGTTTGTCATCGTCATATCCAACCCCCTCGATGCCATGGTCACCCTCTGCCAGAAGATTACAGGGTTTCCCCATAACCGTGTTTTCGGCCAGTCAGGGGTGCTCGACTCTGCCCGCTTTGCCGCATTTGTTGCCTGGGAACTGGGCGTCTCGGTAAAGGATGTTACCGCCATGATCCTCGGCGGCCATGGCGATGACATGGTACCCCTGGTCCGTTTCGCCAATGTCAACGGCATTCCCGTTATGGAGCTTCTGGAGCAGAAATACGGCAGCGAGGATAAGGCCAGGGAAGTAATGGAGGGGATGGTCAAGCGCACCAGGGGCGCAGGCGGTGAGATCGTCGCCCTTCTCAAGACCGGCAGCGCTTTTTATAGTCCTGCCTTCAGTGCGATTGCCATGGCCGAGTCGATCCTCAAGGACCAGAAGCGGATCCTTCCCACCTGCGCATACCTGAACGGCGAGTTCGGAGTAAAAGGCTACTATATGGGTGTCCCCTGCATCCTGGGTGAAAACGGGGTCGAGAAGGTCGTCGAGTTCAAGCTGAACGAGGAAGAGCAGGCGATGATGGACAAATCGGTGGCGTCCGTAAAGGGTCTTGTGGACAGTATGAGCAATATGAATTTATTATAAAGTCGGCTGTCCTTGAACAAGAGAAGGGTCATCGGCCCTTCTTTTGTATTTTGCCTGGAATAGTTTATAATAAAATGGATATTCATACAGTGACGTAATAATAACCTGTTATCCATGCTTTCCCTTAATTATCGCAAAGGAGTAATATT
>JBGQDJ010000096.1:0-8733 GCA_041495805.1 Geobacteraceae bacterium | reverse complement strand
TCTCGAAGGTAGGTGAATATGGCGAGTATCAATTATTGGTTAGTAAAAATTGTTCGGGTGGTACTCCCAGTAATCATCCGGGCAAAACAGGATTGATCAACTAATCAAAAATCATCGCGAACAAAAAAAGAAGTGGCCTTATCACAGTAATTATGCAAAGTTTAACCGCCTTAAAATCATTTCCGTGTTTTCCCAACCGCATTCTAATCTTGAAGATATCTTTGAGCATCTGCAAAGAATCGAAGAATGGGTTCACCTTGGAATCGAAAGAATTTATCCACTTTACCGGCACTTCCGAAACCTTGTAACCATTTTTCTTTGCCAGAGCCAAGATTTCAACATCATAAGCAAAACGATCTATTTGTGCCTCCCTGAACAATTGCCTGGCGATGTCTCCGGAAAACAGTTTAAACCCACACTGAGTATCGCTAAAGCCATCCAATACCAGAGCCCTGATTATCTTATTGAATACCTTTCCCATCTTTTGCCGCAACCAAGGCTGTTTCACTATTATTTCACTTGACGAAAGGGCTCTTGATCCTATAGCTATTTCGCATTTTTTCTCAATTATAAATGTTGAGAGTTTTTGCAGCTCTTCAATAGGAGTTGATAGGTCTGCATCTGTCAAAAGGAGCAAAGTGCCTTTTGAGGCAAGAACGCCTTGCCTTAATGCATAACCCTTACCTCTGTTTACTGGATAGCGGATTATTTTGAGATTGCGTATGCGTGATGCCAATGCCTCGACTACCCTGCTCGTAGCGTCGCTGCTTCCGTCATCAACAACTATAATTTCATGCTTCAATTGATTAGTGCATAAATATTCCGAAACCTTGAGCAATGAAGGACAAATGCGGGTTTCCTCGTTATAGGCGGCAATAATGACGGTAATTTTGATTGCATCCGTAGCGGAATCGATGCAAAAAGGAGAAGCATCCGGATCTGTGGCAATTGAAAACATACGTGCTTTCTTGAAAAGTGAGGGTGTTATGAGACTTCCTGATGGTTATAACAAACATGTCCATCAGTTGTTTGGGTTACCGGCTTCAGTTCATCGGTTTCATTTTTTAGTTTCACAGAAAATATGCCTCTTTGCCGACTGTTTGTCAAGTGAATGGAAGATGGTCGTGCAAGTGAACCGCCTCGACAATGGCGTCGACCTCGCCGAACGTTGAGCGAGGAGGGTGTCGTCATCCTTTCCTCGTGCAACGGATTATCCTGTCAGACCTGCTCTGTAAACCATGTTCAACAGAATTTCCGAAAGGGTCGGAAGAGTCCGGATTTCCCATAAAAGAAGAGGCCGGGGAAACCCGGCCTCTTTGCTTATCTATATCCGATAAAATTTAAAGCATGTGACAAGAAGTGATGGGTCTTAGGTCCCGCCGAAGAGCATATGCAGGCCGAGTGAGTACTCGTAGTTCGCCAGGCAATCTTGAACCTGGTTATTTGCGTCGCTGGTATCAATGAGAAAATTCTGATGATAGTCGGCGCGGATAGCTACATTCTTGTTGAGAAACCACTTAATGCCGCCGCCGACGTTTACCGTGGGCGAGTGGTTATGGGGATGTGTGACGTAGACATTGATAGGCATCTCAAGTGTGGTCCCGCCGCCGCCGACTGCCAGGTAAGGTACAAATGTTCGGTCGGGCATGAAGTTATATATCCCCTCCAGGCGGTAGTTGAAGACGGTCACAGTACCCGGGACAAGTTTGGTGAAGCGGGTCGAGACATAGCTGAAGGTTCCCTCCAGGCCAAAGTTTTTGGAAAAGTCATAACCCAGCCTCAGGCCGACCACCGGCCGGGTTTCCAATCTTTCCGCGCCGTCAAATGTATACCCGCCCACGAAAGGTGAGAGCGTAAACGCCCCGGCCCTCTCCCCGGCATGGACAGTTCCAGCTGTTGCCACAGACAGTGTCACGAGCATAGCAGCGATTAAATTCCACATATGGTACAGCCTCCATTCATATCAATAGATTCAAGTGAAATATATGTATCATATTGCTTAAGCTTAATAAAGTATAATTTTCAAGTGCACGCGGCACCTCCCCAAGGTTCACTCACACGTTATTGACTTTCTCGGCAACTCCCTCTACCTTTCCGACATGGTGAACGAAGAGAGCTTCATCACCATTTCCCTTCAACAGAAAAGGCCTGGAAGATTTTCCGTTGTCAGTTTTGAGTATACCCACGTCTTAATAACAGAAGGCCCTCCGCAATCGTACCGGTTTTAGTGCCAGTTGCGGGGGGCCTTTTTTCACTTAAAGCCTATTTATAATTGCGCTTATTTTTTGATGGTGCCGAAGGCCGGGGTCGAACCGGCATGCCCTTGCGGGCGCTGGATTTTGAGTCCAGTGCGTCTACCAATTTCACCACTCCGGCGAATGTGCGGGGATTATAACCAAACAACCGCTAGTGGTCAAGAAGGAAATGCTTGACGTAAACCAAATAATGATTGACACCCCAAAAGGGTTTTGTTATAAGAAGAGTTCTTGAATGGGGCTGTAGCTCAGTTGGGAGAGCGCTTGAATGGCATTCAAGAGGTCGACAGTTCGATCCTGTTCAGCTCCACCATTGGTAAACAAGGGTTTACGGGTAACGCCGCAAGCCCTTTTTTGTTTTGACGTTGATAATGAAAGCCGCTCATGGTTGAGCGGCTTTTTGTCTTTATAAACGGCAGCTATGATGCTTTTTTCTTGGTCGCTGCTTTTGCCTTTACGGGTTTGGCCGGTTTTGCAGCCTTTGCCACCTTTTCCGGTGGGGTCTTTTTCGCCTTGAGCTTGGCAGCTCTTATTTCCCGGGCTTTTGCCAGGTTGTCCGCAAGTCCCCGCTCCTGGGCCATCTTTCTTCTCGATTCTGAGAAATTCTTTGCCGTCAATGCCTGCCCGCTGGGAATGCCGAACTGTTTTCTGTATGCACCCGGTTTCATGCCGTGCATCTGGGCGAGATGGCGCGCCAATGTCTTCATACCACCCTTGCCGCAGATCATGCACATTACCTGATCGGCCTGGAAGGCTTTTTTCAGGGTAAGGACCGGTGCTTTCGGTTCTTCCGTTGCACTGATAACAGCTTCTCCTTTTTCCAGATTCTGCAGTGTGTTGTAAACTTTCTGAATTTCTTGTATCAGATCTTCTGTTGACATTGCTGATACAGATGCGTGCGAAGTCACAATGTCTGTGGTCAGTTCCAGTAATGTTGTTGCCATTGGTGTTCCTCCTTAATAGATTGATATAGAGAAAATAATAATAATCATATATCATTTAACTGGCTAACATCATAAAATCAAGTATAAAAATAATATTTTAGAAAAAATAAAAATATTGACTGAACCACGTTCTTTCTGCTAGTTTTTATGTAACATCGTAACTAGCCGTCATTATTAAAAATTAGGGGTATTTTAATTATGCCGAGAATTGAGATTGATGAATCCAGATGCAAAGGGTGCGGGTTGTGCACTATTGCATGTTCCGGCAAATTGATTGCTTTAAGTGAAAAGATCAACTTACTGGGGTATTCTCCTGCCCGGATAACTGAACCGGATAAATGTAACGGTTGCAAAATGTGTGCGGAAATCTGCCCCGATGTGGCAATAAAGGTTTTCAAATGATCACCCTCATGGACTTTTACACTATTATTGACAGTCTGATTCTTTATTGCTGATTCATTCAGTCAGTGAAGCCTGGAGGATTAATTGTCAAAGCGACTTTTTGTCAAAGGAAATGAAGCGGCCGCCATGGCGGCTGTGGAAGCCGGCTGCCGTTATTACTTCGGCTATCCTATTACCCCGCAAAATGATATTCCTGAATATTTTTCCCGTGTCTTGCCAAAGCTGAACGGCGAATTTATCCAGGCGGAAAGCGAGATCGCCTCCATCAATATGCTCCTTGGAGCTTCCGCTACCGGCGCAAGGGCCATGACTTCTTCGTCAGGCCCGGGAATATCCCTTAAACAGGAGGGGATTTCTTATATGGCCGGATCGGAATTGCCTGGGGTGATTGTCGATATCTCCCGTTCCGGGCCGGGGCTCGGCGGCATCGACCCTTCACAGGCTGATTATTTCCAGGCGGTCAAGGGGGGAGGTCATGGCGGATATCACATTATTGTCCTCGCCCCCGCTTCAGTCCAGGAGATGTACGATCTTACCATGCTTGCCTTCGATCTTGCCGACATCTACCGGATGCCGGCCATGGTCCTGGCGGATTCGGTGGTGGGACAGATGAAAGAACCCCTTGTCCCCAATAAAAGGCCTGAGACAAAACTTCCGGTCAAGGAGTGGGTCGTGCGGGGGAAGGGGGACGGTGAACAGCGCGTCGTAAAATCGCTTTTTCTGGGAGACGGTGAACTGGAGGCGCACAACTGGAAGCTTTACGCCAAATATCAGGAACTGAAGGAACTGGAATGCCGCTGGGAAACATTCGAGACGGTTGATGCGGAGCTTGTGATCGCAGCATTCGGCTCCACGGCAAGGATAGCGAAAACTTCGGTGACTATGGCAAGAGAGGCAGGGCTTAAGGTGGGACTGATACGCCCCATTACGCTTTTCCCATTTCCGGCAAAGGCATTTGCGGAGATTACCAAATCGTGCAAAAAAATATTGGATATTGAACTTAATACCGGGCAGATGGTGGAGGATGTAAGGCTTTCCGTGGCCAAAGACGCGGAAGTCTCTTTTTACGGCAGACCACCCGGGACCGGCTCGCTACCGACACCTGAAGAGCTTTTTGAGCAGATAAAGAAACATTACTGAGGTTGAAGGCTGAAGGCTGAAGGGGAAAACCAAAACCTTTTGCCTGTTGCCTTTTGCCAAGAGGTTTTTATGCAGCAGATTTTCAAGAGGCCGGAAAGTCTCAAGGATGTGCAGACCCATTTCTGCCCGGGGTGTCACCATGGCACGATTCACCGTCTGGTTGCCGAGGCTATCGATGAGTTCGGTGTTCAGAAACGGACCATCGGCGTTGCGTCGGTGGGGTGTTCGGTCTTTCTGTACAGTTACTTCGACATAGATGTGGTGGAGTCGCCCCACGGCCGCGCAGCCGCGGTGGCAACCGGTGTGAAACGGGCACGGCCCGACTGTTTCGTCTTCACCTACCAGGGAGATGGCGACCTTGCGGCAATAGGGACGGCGGAGATCATCCACGCCGCCAATCGAGGCGAGGATATTACGGTCTTCTTTGTCAACAACACAACCTACGGCATGACCGGCGGACAGATGGCGCCGACAACGCTGGTTGGGCAGAAGACTTCGACATCCCCTTATGGCCGGAACCGGGAGAAAGACGGCGCCCCCTTGCGCATGGCGGAACTGCTGGCCCAGCTGGATGGCGTGGCGTTTTCCGCAAGGGTGGCGGTGAACAGCCCGAAAAACCTGATGGATGCCAAACGGCAGATAAAAAAGGCCTTTCGCTACCAGGTTGAAGGAAAGGGTTTTTCTTTCATCGAAGCGCTTTCCGCCTGTCCGACCAACTGGGGTATGAGCCCCTTGGCCGCCAATGAGCGGGTTGGCGCCGAACTGTGCGAGTATTTCAAGCCGGGTGTTTACAAAAACATGGAAAACCTGTAACCAGTAACCAGTAACCAGTTTGCGGGGTCCATATGCGTCATGATCTATTCATTGCCGGTTTCGGCGGACAGGGTGTCCTTCTTGCCGGAAACCTTCTTTCCTATGCCGCCATCAGGGAGGGGAAAAACGTTTCCTTCTTTCCTTCTTACGGGGTGGAAAAACGAGGGGGGGAAGCTATGTGCACCGTGGTCATAGCCGATGGTGAGGTCGGGTCACCGGTTGTCGGCGCCCCTTCGGTCACTATCCTTCTCAACCAGACGTCGCTTGACAAATACGGGGGAAGGACTAAACCCGGCGGAACGTGCATTATAAATACTTCACTGGTCAGTATTGACAGGTTCGATAGGCGCGACATAGAAATGATTCTATTGCCCATGAACGATATGGCCATGGAACTTGGTGACCCCCGTATGGTCAATATGGTGGCGATGGGCGCCTATGCAGCTCAGACAAAAGCCGTGGGGATATCATCACTGACTGAGGCCTTGAAGGATGCATTGCCGGAACGGAATCACGGCTTTATCCCGGCCAATGTCAGGGCCATTGAGGCAGGCGCGGCGAAGATCAGCACCGAAAACACTTGACGCACATGGCAGTATCTGTTATAGAAAAAAGCTGCTTGGGGTGTCGCCAAGCGGTAAGGCAACGGACTCTGACTCCGTCATCCCGAGGTTCGAATCCTCGCACCCCAGCCACTACAATCAAAGGGTGAAGTCTGAAGAGTGAAACGTTAAACATGGTTTGGCAGTTTTTCACCCTTCATCCTTCACACTTCCCCGGTTTTCCGGTCCCATCGTCTAGCGGTTAGGACACCGGCCTTTCACGTCGGTAACAGGGGTTCAAGTCCCCTTGGGATCACCATCCGTTAATCCGACAGTGATTCATTCGAGTTGCTGTTTTTTTGTTTCCGCGGTTGTTATCGAGAGTCTGCCGAAAAACATTCGCAACTCTCCTGGTCAGTAAGTGGGGGTGCCGATTGCTCCGTTTCATTCCGGTTTTCCTTGTCGCCCTTTCCATAGCTTCATCTGCCTGGGGTGACGAAAATATCTTTAACAGCCTTTCAGTGATCAAGGATGAAACGTTTCGTTTTGGCGCCGAGGCTGCGGAGGTCGCAACAACTCCCGTGGATACCGAAGGATATGGGCTTCTCGGGACTATTGCGACTGCCGGGGCGGTAGGGCTCACATATGTCTATGACAACAAAATCAGGGAGAAGGTGCAGGGCCTCAAGGGAAAGACCCTTGACAAGGCGACGGACGCGGGGAATATTCTCGGTAGTCCATTCCTGCATATCGGCCTGGCCGCAGCTGTTTACGGTGGAGGTATAATAGCCGGTTCCCCCAAGTATAAGGAACTTGGTGAGATTCTTGGGGAATCCGTCCTCCTAGCCGATGCCACATCCTTTGTTCTGAAAGAGGCTATCGGGCGGGGACGGCCGTTTGCGGCTGACGACAGGGGTAGTTTTCGTCCTTTCCATTTCAAGAACGACTACGATTCCATGCCCTCCATGCACACTGCGAGTTCATTCGCCATGGCTTCCGTTCTTTCAGCTGCATCGGAAAGCATCTTCGCAAAATTCGCCTACTATGCTGCCGCAACATTTGTAGGTTTCTCACGCATGTATCAGGACAAGCACTGGGCGAGCGATATTGTTCTTGGCGCCGCTGTCGGCGAGCTCTGCGGAAGGGTAGTCATGCGCTACCATTCCGAACATGGAGAAGGCAGGCTGACACTGGCTCCCATGGCGACCAGAGACGGCGTTTCACTGGCTCTTCTCGGCAGATGGTGATTTAACAGTCCGTGGGATTGACTCAACAACGCCGGAACGGAAAGTAACTTTTCATAAAATAACAGGGGAATAACGAGAGAATGCTGAAAGCAGTCATCTTCGATTTCGACGGGATCATTGTAGACACGGAACCGCTCCATTACAGGGCTTTCCAGGAAGTTCTCGTGCCCCTCGGCATCGGCTATTCGTGGCAAGATTATCTGAACCATTATATAGGATTCGATGATCGGGATGCTTTGCGTGACGCATTCAAGTCCTGCGGGAAAACGCTGGCAGATGGGGAACTCGGTAAGCTCATCGAAGAAAAGGGCGCTGCTTTCCATAGAATCATTGCATCGGGGGCGGTTGCTTATCCTGGCGTGCTGGAGCTAATTCGATCAATATCCGGCAAGATACCACTTGCCCTTTGCAGCGGCGCCCTGCCGTCGGACATCGATCCGATCCTGATGCAACTTGGGATTACCGGGATATTTGATGTCATCGTGACGGCCGCGGATGTGCGGGCGAGCAAACCCGACCCGGAAAGTTACGCACTGGCGGTGACCAGGCTCATTTCCGTATTTCCCACCAGGGGAGTGATGGCCGGCAACTGTCTGGCCATCGAGGACACCCCTGCCGGCATCGCATCGGCAAAGGGCGCCGGACTGAAGGTCTTGGCGGTGACCAACAGCTATCCCGAGGAAGAACTGACCAACTCCGACCGGATTGTCGCTTCCCTGGCCGACGAAGATCTCCAGACCCTTCATAACCTTTTCTGATCCACCTATTATGCGGAAACTCCCCATAGACGAAGTCCTGCCGCAGTTTCTAGCGGCGCTTGACAATGCGCCGAACGTGGTTCTCCAGGCGCCCCCCGGCGCCGGCAAAACCACCAGGATCCCCCTGGCCCTTCTCGAAACCCCATTCCTCAAAGAAAAGAAAATCGTCATGCTGGAGCCGCGCCGTCTGGCCGCGGTGAACGCGGCCCGCTGGATGGCCGCTTCTCTCGGTGAAGATGCGGGAGGGACGATTGGCTACACCATCCGCTTCGAAAGGAAAGTCTCGACCGCGACGCGGATTGAGGTGGTTACTGAAGGGATTCTCACCCGCCGTATGCAGGGCGACCCGCAGCTTGGCGATGTGGGGGTGGTGATTTTCGACGAATTCCATGAGCGGAGTCTCGCCAGCGACCTTGCCCTGGCCCTCTGCCGCGATGTGCAAAAAGGGCTGCGTAATGACCTCAAAATAGTGGTCATGTCGGCTACGCTCGATTGCGGACCAATAGCCGGGCTTCTCGGCAATGCGCCGGTCATCTCCGCCGTGGGAAAGAGCTTTCCCGTAGATATCCGCTACCTCCCCGGCGAGGCCGGGGGGGATATCGCCACTGTTGTCTTCCGGGCGATAATGACCG
>JBGQDJ010000095.1:0-8776 GCA_041495805.1 Geobacteraceae bacterium | reverse complement strand
CGACAACCCCCCGGCTCGCATCATCCCGTGCCAGCCCAGCCGGCAACTCGAAGGCTCCGTCGGCGCTCCGTTTCCGCTCCTGATGAGGGATCAGCTCGCCGCAGAGCCGCCGGCGCGAGGTCCAGAGGCGGGTTCCGTCCTCGAACTCGATCTCCACCACCTCGTCCGCTTCGGAGTCGTACCTCTCCGGCGGGGCCGTCGCGGCCCGGGCGGCGGAGATCCGGAAGGTGCGGGACTTGGTGATCTTGATGAACCGCGTTTCCTTCTTGGGGACAGTGGTGTCAACGCTTCCGGGGATGCGGATAATCAGGGGAGTTTTCGTGGTATCGGCCATGACGTTCTCCTTGGGATCGGTCGGGAGGATGCGGAGTCACTCCCGGCCGGGGTGTTGTAGCAGTCTGCCATGGCCCCTAGTGCCCCAACCCCGCCAGATAGGCTACCAGGAACTCGTCCCATTTGCTCTGCTTGGTAAAATCGAGTGTCTTGTAGAGGGGGGAGATCTTGCGTTTGGGGAAGTAGATGGATATCCCCTTTGAGTTATCGACGGTCGGCCCCTTGCACCCGGCGGCGACGACGGCAGCGGCGGCGGCCTGCCTGATTGCGGCAGTGGCGGTTTTAACAGCCGGGTTTTTGACCCCTTTGTCGATCAGATCGCAGAGGTGGAGGAGGTCGCAGTAGTCGTCGTATGGTCGGGTGTATTCCTGGACCTGGGCACGGGCGTTGATGAGGGCGCTGCGGGAGGCTGCGTCGGACAGGGCCTTGGTGAGGGCCTTGGCCAGGCCGTCCACGGCGGTGGCCAGGGGCTTGAGCCCCGCCAGCTTCATGGCCGACTGGGTGACGTTGTCGCCGGCCTTGTAGGAGGCGAGATACTGGCTGACGATGGTCTTCGCGAGCTCCTCCGGGAGCATGGACGGCTTGGCGGCCAGGGCCGTGAGGATGCGGTCATAGGGCCAACCCTCGCCTGGCTCGCTCTCTTCGGAGCCGACGCTGTAGTCGGCCGTGTCACGCATCTGGTAGGCCACCTCCACCATGCTCATGAGACAGGCGTCCATCCCGAGGATGTCGATCTTTCGGCTGAGCTTCTTCTTGATCCTGGTCATCACCTTTTTCAGCTCAATGTTATCCAGGTAGTCCTGGGCCTGATCGTCGAATGCGATCGCCCTTTGACTGACGGCGGCTTTCACGGTGGTGCTGAAGAGAGCCCGCCGGGTGCGGGCAATGCCTGCCCGTGCCTGGGCAAATGCGATGGGCTTGGCTCCGGCCACGGCCCCGCGGGTGACAACCGGCTGTTGCTTGCGGGAGACCGGGGGAGTGGCGCCGGTGAAGACGTCACCCTGGTAGAGGTTGGCGTCATCCCAGCCGGCGCCATGGTTCCAGATAACAAGCAGGTAATGGTCGGCAGGGTAGTTCGTGACCCCCCAGGTAACGAAATCCTCCAGCACATTCGGGTCCCCAGTGTTGGTTTCCCCCAGCGTCTGCACCGCGTCCTTGGCCAGAGGCGTCCCCTTTTTCAGGCAGTAGCGGATGGTCGCCTGCTTCGCACCGGCCCTGTCGAACTGGGCGAGGACGGCGATCTGGTCGGTGCTGCCGGCCTTCTTCATCTCGTTCAGATCCACAACCCCGGCGCTGTCCAGGTTGTTGTCGCCGGCAAGATAGACCATGATGGTCCAGTTCCTTGTGGTATTCGCTTTCTTTGCCATTACTCCCTCCTTTAAATGTTTACAAACGCCGCGAAATGCTCCCGCATCACCTTCTTTTCTACCACCGCCTTGCCGACCCGCTGCAACTCCGCAATATGCTCCGTGGAATCGAGTTTCTGGACATCCTTCGGCTCTATGTCGGGTAAGCCCAGCGCATCGAGCCCATCCCTTGTCAGCTCGGCATTGTAGCGCACGTAGGTAAAGAGCTTGGGCTGCACCGGCCCCTTCATGCCGATCATGTCCCCGACCTCACGGTCGATCATGTCGCCGGCCAGGCAGTCGCCGAAGGATCGGCAGAGCAAATCCTGCTCGTTTAGAGCTGCGAACATCAGGGCTGAGGGGATGGAGCCGGCGTTGTAAAGGAGGTTCATATCCGACGGATCCAGGTCGGCATTCGCCTTGGGACTGGTGCCGGTGCCGATCGAAACCACGAGGAGCCTTTCTTTTCCCGCAGGCCAGCTCAGCTTGTAGGCCTCAAGGGTGGCCATGAGGAAAGCCTGGAATGAAGGGTTGTTGTAGGTGGTGATGCCGCCATCCTCAAAGACGAACTCGTGGGTTTTGATATCGATCACCTCCGGGGGGAAGTAGACCGGCGCCGCGGTGCTGGCCCGGACCAGCTGCCAGAGCGGAAGATTCAGGTTGCAGTCCTTCCGGTCCTTTTGATTATACTTGGCAAATGGGTTGTTGGAAAGGGGCCACGGAGAATCGGTAGTGACGTTTCGCATCACCATCATCAGCAGCGTCCGCAGCTTGTCGCTGCCGAGGGTGGTGTCGGCGCCGAAGACCTCCCGCAGCTTTCCGGCAAGTTTCTCGTCTTCATACGTGTAGCGAAAACGCTTGAGAAGGAATGCCTTGTCGAACATCTCTGTACCGCTGTCCAGATAGAACTGGCGGATTTCATCGGTGGACATTCCCAGGGAGAGGCAGGTGGCTATGATCGCGCCTGTGCTGGTGCCGGCGAAGAAATCGAACCAGTCGGCCAGGACCAGTTTGTCGTTCCTCAGCGACTTGCGCAGGATATTCTCGATGCCGGCCAGTATTTCCACTGTCATCATCCCCCGGATGCCGCCGCCGTCCAGAGTGAGGATCTTTTTCTGTCCAGGCGCCTTGATTTTTTCTTCCAGAGTCATATTATCCTCCTTTACCATAACGTAGTCGTGTCGATGATATGGGTCTCTCCGGACCGTTTCTTGACCGTCTCATACATATGCTTTGTCCCTCCCCGGCCGTCCCCCGACTTGCGGTTCCAGAGGGCAATGAAATTGACCTTTTCCGCTCCCCAGATAAGCGCTGAATAAAGCTGCCAGAGGTTGACCCGCTCGTAGGGATTTGTGCCCTTCGGCAACGGACCGAGTTCTTCGGGCATGATTATCAGCTTGCTGTTCTTGTGCTCCTTCACATCATTGAAACGCTCACGCCATGCATCCCCCGCGAAATTCACCGACTTGTCGAGAAATTCCGGCTCAGCGAAAGGTATCCGCAGATGGAGACGCAGGCCCCGTTTCAGGCATTCCTCCGCGAAGATCAGGTCGCCGCCGCATGCCCCGCTGCAGAGGGCAAGGTCCTTGTCACTGGCTTCTAGTTCATCCAGCTTGGCGGCAATGGCCCCTGTGGCGATCTCTTCCTTGTCCGCGGGGAAACGGGGTTCAGCCCGCCCGGACGCATCTATCATGTGGCCGCTGAAGAGGAAGACCTTGCGTGCCTGCCAGGGTTCCTTCAGCTTGTCGATGGCCCGGTTCAGAATCTCCAGCGCTGCATCCACCTGCATTGGCCGGAAATCGAGATCCTTCAGCAGGAGGAGCTGCTGCCGGGAGCTGTCCAGGTCGAACCAGTTGCCGTCGGCTACCGCCACAGCGTCCTTGTAAGCCCGTTCAACCGCCGGGGTGTCGCTTACGAGGAGTTCCAGGTCGGCAAGGCTTACCCTTGCCCAGTAGTCCTTCATCTCGACCCTTTCCTTTAAAAGCGCACTGTGAATGGACCAGCGGACCCCCCCCTCCATCTCCCGGCATAGCCCAGATTCTTCATCGGGTGAAGAGATGTGCCTGAGGAGATGGAGGAGTGTCAATGCGTTAATCCCCGAGTAATAGTGGCAGGGCTTAGAGCGGAAACCTGCGCTGTAGGTTGCTATCGCCTCCCGGAGGAGCCCGTCTTCTGCGGCCGCGTCCTTTCTCATCCCCTCGGGTGTAGCCCCCTCCTTGCGCCAGGCGTCGACCCACGCATCTTTTTCCACCCTTCCGAGCAGGGAGAGGGTCTCGGCATCGTCGGGTTTCATCTTCACGAGGTCTTTGAAGATCTCTTTCGCCTCGTCATGGCTGCGCAGCCTGCCAAGGACTATTCCCCTGGCCTGGAGCGCCTGGATATCGTTGGGGAGGGGTTCCAGGACCTTCTGATACTGTTCCAGGGCGTATGCGAATTGCCCCATCTTGAGGAGTGCGTTTCCCGCGGCGCAGTGGGCCTCCCTCAGCAGGGAGTAGTTGGGGGCCTCTTCGGCGAGGATGAGAATGTCACCGGGCCGCCTCTTCTTCCGCGCCACGGCAATCCTCTGTTCCCACTGCTCCTGCTGTTCCCAGTACTCGCCCGACTCCTTGACGTAGAGGGTCTTCCAGTCGGGCTCCTGGAGGTAGGTGAGAAGGTGGTAGACCGGGCTGATCTTGTACTTGTGCCACGAGTTGCAGGTCTCCACGGCAAACCGGGCAAGGGCCTGTTTGTCGTCATCCAGGGTGGCCGGGTCGGGTGCGCCGTCCTTGATGTGATAGGTGAGGGTCCGGTCGGTATAGACATCGAAGGGCATGTAGTCCCGTGTGGACTTGATCTGGATGACCCCGCGGCTGCGCAGGGCATGACGGACCCCCAGCTCGTACCAGACGTTGGGGTTGTCTATGGAGAGGTCAACCACCACCAGGTCGGCCAGGAGGAGTTCCTGGAACATGTCGGTACGGATCTCCCCGGCCCGCATCTCCTCATCGGCGCGGAACACCTCGAACCCTTCCCCCTTCAGGGCGGGCTTGATATACTCTTCATAGACCTTGTTGAAGTCGATACCTTCCTTGGTGCCGAATGGCATGGCAACGAAGACGTGGAGGTTCATGGGGGCTCCTTATAAACAATAATCAGGGCATGGTTTATTATTATATCATCAAACTTTTGCTTTGACAGGGAGGGTCTTTATGAAAAAACAAGAATTCCCCGTTCTCTGAAGAGGGACAACTTTCTTTTTTCGTTCATGAGGAAACAGCGGCATGGCAGTTTTAACAAGGGTTGGGGAGAACATGGGTTCTGATCAATATTTTACAGAAAATGGATTATGTCGACGCAACCACTTTTTATTCTTCCAGCACTTCAATCATTTCCCAAATGCCCTGATTCCGAGCTTGACCTTGATCTCTCGGATAAAGCAAAAACTCTCTGAACAAAAAATTCGCCACTGTTTCCGGCAATATCCACAAGGTAAATCGTAGGAATATCGGTGCAAATATATTTTTACTCTCTTTTCAGAGCGTCAATCATCTTTTTCCTCGTGCCTTGAGTATGTTGGTTATTTGCGCGCTCAGGGCATCTGCAAGCCGAACTACCTCTGAGGCTGAGCGCCAGGTAGTGGGGTCGTGAGAGATTTTCAAGCGATTCTCCATAATCTTCTGGTCTTGCGGGCGTAGCCTCTTTTTCTCGAATTCAAGGATATTGACCATCTGTTCCGGAAAGAGAGCGGTTGCAAAACGGTAATATCCCTTTTCCCTGTAATCAGGATCACTTTCGCATTCCAGGACGTGGTAGATTGCCTTTCTCGCAAGGCAATGCTGCAGAAACTTCAACCCTTTGCTGGTAGCAAGGTTTGCATGCTCGAAAAACGGGATCACCTGACCAGGTGTCAGCACGGCAGTTGTGTCGCAATCCTGCTCCAACATGAGCCAAACATATGCGGTGCTGTAAAAGGCCTCCTGTTTTTCAGTGATTGGTAGAACGTTTCCCTGGGGGTACTCCTCGTCGCCCGATGGTAGATATAAAGCCACCTTTTCGGGATCGTCCTCACTCTTTTGGCTGAACAAATTCTGAAGCAGCTCATGTTTGCAAAGATTCTTGAAGAACGGATCAATGAGCGGTTTCACAATCAGCAAATTTTCCAGGTGTACCGGCCATCCCATCTCCCTGCGATTCTTGAACGCTTCATTTAAGTTGTGTTCGTCATGGAATTCCTGAAATGCAGAGACAATTTCGTTCCATTTCCCTTTTTTCATGATCAAGGGAAGGGAGTTGGCCTCGTCTCCAAAGGCTGCCTGCACGACCATGAAATTGGAACTTTTGTCTTCTGCCAAGGAAGTTGTAAGCACTGACGGCCCCCATGCCAACCAGCAGAACTCGACAAAGTAATGGAGTTCGTCCAACTTATCCCTCTTTTCGAGGCCGACAAGTCGGCTGTAGGAAGTTACCAAGGGAGGCCAGTTCTCGGCAAGGCGTGTGATAAGACCGGTGACCAAACGTAAAGGTGCGATGTAGGCCGTGCCGATATTTAATGGGTGATAGAGAAGGTTGGAAGGCCTCTGTTTATTCGGATCACGAAGTGGGAGTTCACTTAGATTCTCTTCTGCACCCGTCTCCTCAGCAGTCAATTGGAATATCGTTTCAATGGAATAGGCAACGCTGCCCGTTTTTCGCAAGGTTCTCAAAATCTTCTGCACCTCACGTTGATGCTTCTGCTGCTTCTCATCATCTGTCAGGGATAGCTTGCCATTCACAATATCCCTTATTTCAGGCAGCTCGCCTATGCCCAGGATCTGGCAATCTCGATCCTCGGCACAGTGGCGGGTTCGTGGGGGAAATTGTCTTGTCAGTTCGGCATAGTAATTCTCCATGTCGTCAACGAAGCGGTATCGACTGACATACGTTCTGCCGAGCAGATTCCTGCTGTCTTTACTGTCAATTTTGATTTGATTCGGAGCGAGCATAAAGACCGGCAGAATCCTTTTCTTTTGGTCGCTTGCCCACGCAAATGCGTCTCTGACACCTACCTGGTCACTGTGTTGCTGCGAAACAAAAACAACAAACAGCGAGCAGCCACTAATCGCCTGGCCGATTCTGAGTTTCCATTCCTCGCCCGAGTAGATCTCCCGATCGTACGATATGCGAAACCCCAGTTCATTTATCTTGTCAACATCGCACAGTGCATCGCTATCCTGCAGGCTGAAACTCAGGAATATGTAAGGTTCTTCTCCCTCATAAGGCATGGGGAGCTCCACTGCCGCCTTATCAAGCCTTCTTCGGAGCTCCCGGCAATCGGTAATAATTCCGGTAAGGCGGTCATGTATCAACTCTAGTCGTTCCAGTCCCCAACGGGTTTCTTTCCGAATCAGTCGTCGTTCCACCAAGAGGTCGATGTCCTCCTGGGTAACACCGAACGTCAATGCTGTTTCCGTTGCCACGCTTTCGCGTTTGCCTTTACCAGACAGCAGTTTTTCTTCAATAAAATATCGGACTTCAGGAGAAAGGTCGCTGACACATCGTTCGTAAAAGCCCTTCAGGATATCTTCCTTGTTCCTCTCTATGAGATCCCGGTCGATTTTATGACCTGGCTGACGCCGCAGGTTGAGTTCGTAGCCGAACAGGCTGAGGAGCACCGGTTCGATGTCAGGCTCGGCGGTTGATGAGGCGGGGTCCTTCTTGCCGACGATGTCCACGAATAGCTTGGCTGCGCCCGATTCCATGACGGCCTGGCCTGCCCGTTCCACGGCCTCCAAGGCCTGGCGATAGTCGAGCGGCTCGAGCCGCAAGAAATTGCGCAACAGCGTTGGAAGCTTGCGCTCCCAGCCGCGGATCTCGGGGATAATGTCTTCGCGGAACGCAAGCAGAACACTATAGCGCCGGGAGAGCAGGTCCAGTCCAGCGAGGCTGCTGCGCTCCGTCGATTCGGCAGCCAGCGAGGCCGGGATGCGGTTGTCCAACAGGTCACCCAGTTCGTCGAGCAGAGCGTGGATACGCTCGGCGCTGCCCCATTCGAACATCTCTTCGAACTGGTCGAGAACAATGAGGGGGGTCAGTTGATAAACGTCGCGGCTCCAGACTGCGAAATCCGTGCGGTGCAGGTATTGCCACAATTCCTGACCCGGTGCGCGCGCGGGCGCTTCAGCGCACTGTAGCGATATTTCCTGTTCCAGCGCCTGCGCTATCTGCTCCAGGGGTGGGTGCGCAGCCTCTTCTGAAAAATCGACTCGCAGTAATACGGGGAGATAATGTGCCTTGCGCAGCAGCGGGAAGAGTCCAGCCTGCAGCAGCGAGCTCTTGCCCAGCCCCGACTTGCCGTACAGGGCGGTAATGGGCGCCAGCCGTATGAGCCGGAACAGCTCCGCAGCCTCGCTATCCCGGCCGAGAAAGAACGCCTGCGAGGCTTCATCATAGGGGAGCAGGCCGGGCCAGGGATTGTTTTCATCGATGGCCCGCGCGCAAGCAGACGCTTTCACTGTTGCGGGGCAATCCGGAGGGTTGATGATGCGCTCGGATTTCATGGATTGCTCCCTCCCCTTGCATTCTCCAGAAGTGTCTTCAACTTGTCGTGCGTGCGCGGATCGGGCTGGCCTTCCGGGGCATGTCCGAAATCGAGTCCTTTCCAGGCCTTAACCGGATCCGCCTTGTAGTTTTCGGGATGGTAGTCCGGATCTACGATCAACGGGATCAGAAATTCACGGTTCATACCTTCTTTGCGGTAGTTGGCCTTTTGCCACTCGCGAAATACGAAGGCCTCTGGACGGTTGTCGGCGCCGACTGAGACAAGGGGGATGAAGTAGCGACAGCTTTCGATCCCCTCGAGGATGCGGTTGCCGAAATCCTGGCCGGGCTCTATGGTCGCACGATCAAACCAGATTTCATTTTCTGTGGCGCCCAAGCCAAGCAAGAAGTTGAAAAAAACTTCCGCTCGGGGGAGGTCGGTTGCGCGCGAATAGCTGATGAAGAAGAGAGCGCCGGGCGTTACGGTACTGCCGCCATGCTGCGTAGCGGAAACCGCCGCGGCGCCATGACTCGCCATCCAGCGACAATGAAGTTCTTCAATGAACTGCAAAGGTGGAATCTGGGAGAGAACTTCGGTCTCT
>JBGQDJ010000094.1:0-8778 GCA_041495805.1 Geobacteraceae bacterium | reverse complement strand
GTTCTCCACCGCAGCCTTGACCGCGGCGGTAACAGCGGGGTGGCAATGTCCGAGGATCATCGGTCCCCATGAACCGACATAATCAATGAATTCATTGTCATCCTCATCGTAAATCCTGCAACCGGCGGCCTTTTTGATGAAGAGAGGATCTGAACCCACCGATTTGAAGGCCCTGACCGGGCTGTTCACCCCACCGGGAATATATTTTTGCGCTTCCTTGAAAAATTGCAGGGATCGGCTGTTATTCATCACGTCAGCTCCTTGAAAGGTAAAAATATGTCCATTAAATCAACAAGTTAGTATCATATATCCTTAAGCCTGTCAAGGAATAAATAGCTGAAGTCAGAAGGCTTAGGAGGTAAGGTTTTCAATTTGTCTTCAGCCGTCAACGTGGATTCAGTCCAACATCCACAGCGGATTGATTGTGGTGTCAACTCTGCTATATTTTTTCTTGACAACACAATGGAAATGAAATAATTATGTGTACTGTATACAGTATACATATTAAACGTCCCTTAATGATCGACTGGAGGCGGTTCCAGTTCTCTTCAATTCCTGTTACCACTCAATCACGCGGCTACAGCCGGAGGTAATATGATCGGCGCCTATCTCCCCATTCTGTTACTGATAGTTTTTGCAATTATGTTTGGAATCGGCGCGCTTCTATTGTCATCACTGATCGGTCCCAAAAAGCCGTCGCCCCTGAAGCTATCCCCGTATGAGTGCGGCTGTGAGCCTGTCGGCTCGGCACGGGAGCGGTTTTCCGTCAAATTCTACCTGATTGCCATGCTGTTTATACTTTTCGACATCGAAGCGGTCTTTCTCTACCCATGGTCCATCCTCTTCAAGAGGCTGGGTATATTCGGACTCGTGGAGATGGGGGTCTTTATCGCCATTCTGCTTGTCGGTTATGTCTACATCTGGAAAAAAGGGGCGCTGGAATGGGAGTAGATCAGCCATTGGGAGACAATGTCATCTTCACAAAGTTGGATGCCCTGGTCAACTGGAGCCGCAAATCGTCGCTGTGGCCAATGACTTTCGGCACGGCCTGCTGTGCCATCGAGATGATGGCCACCGGCGCGGCAAGCCACGATTTTGACCGGTTCGGCATAATATTCCGGGCATCGCCACGGCAGGCGGACTGCATCATTATTGCAGGCACCGTCACCAAGAAGATGCTGCCGGTTATCCAGACCATTTATGAGCAGATGCCGGAACCTAAGTGGGTCATCGCCATGGGTGCATGCGCCTGTTCAGGAGGGATTTTCGATACCTACAGCGTTGTGCAGGGGATTGACGAGGCCCTGCCGGTGGATGTTTACATCCCTGGCTGCCCTCCCAGGCCCGAAGCGCTCCTCTACGGGGTGCTGAAACTCCAGGAAAAGATCATGAAAGAGAAGAACTCGTTCGGCAATGCCATTGGTTTCGGTGAACGGGTGGATATGAAGGACTGATTCCGTCGAAAAATCGCGTTCCGCGGGTGAAAGGTAAGATCATGACTGAAAATAATCGGGCGGTTCAAACTCTCCGGGCCAGGTTTGCCGATTCCATAATATCTGTCAGTGAGTTCCGCAACGAAATTACGGTAGTCGTCAGGAAAGAGGATCTGACTGATATCTGCACATTTCTGAAGGAGAATCTCGAATACAACCTGCTGGAGGATGTGACCGCGGTGGACTATCCGGGGAAGAGCCGGCGTTTCATGATGGTCTATCATCTCTATTCCATTCCCAAAAAAGACAGGCTCAGACTTAAGGCGCCGCTTGACGAGTCCGACCCGTCAATCGATTCCCTTGTGCCGGTTTGGAAGACGGCCAACTGGCTTGAGCGAGAGGTTTTCGACCTGTTCGGCATCATCTTCAACAATCATCCCGACCTGCGCAGAATACTCATGCCCGCGGATTGGGTCGGTCATCCGCTGCGCAAGGATTACCCGTTGCAGGGGCCGGGCCGCGAGCCTTACAAGGGGAGACTTTCCTAATGGGCAACAAGGAGACAATGACTTTAAACATGGGACCGCAGCATCCCAGCACCCACGGTGTGTTGCGCCTCATTGTCGAACTGGACGGCGAGGTTATCCAAAAACTCACCCCGGATATCGGATTTCTGCACAGGGGGGTCGAGAAGCTGGCGGAGCACCGCACCTACCATCAGATAATCCCCCTGACCGACCGGCTCGACTACCTTGCGCCCATGCACAACAACCTTGGGTATGTCCTGGCTGTGGAGAAGCTGCTCGGCATCGAGGCGCCGGAAAGGGCAAAAACGGTCCGGGTCATCATGGCCGAACTGACCCGCCTCAAGTCGCATCTCCTCTGGCTTGCCTGCCACGCACTCGATATCGGCGCCATGACCGTCTTCATTTACTGTTTCCGCGAACGGGAAAAGATCATGGATATCTATGAGCGGATATCGGGCGCGCGCATGACAACCAACTATTTCAGGGTGGGCGGCCTTTCCATGGACGTCTATGAAGGGTTTGAAGAGGATGTGCGAAAGATAGTCGCTGAGTTCCCCGCCCATTTTGAAACATATGAGGGTCTTCTGACAGAAAACACCATCTGGCTGCAAAGAACCGTCGGCAACGGGGTAATCTCCGCGGAGGACGCCATCGATTTCGGTATAACAGGACCGGCCTTGCGCGGCTCAGGGGTCGATTTCGACCTGAGAAGGGACGATCCCTACTCGGGATACGAAAATTATACATTCAAGGTCCCGGTGGGTGAAAAGTGCGACACATTTGACAGGTACAAGGTCCGGCTCATCGAGATGCGGGAGGCGCTGAACATCATCGGCCAGGCCCTGGACTCACTCAAGCCGGGGCCGATCCTTGCCGATGCGCCAAAGGTCTGTTATCCCCCGAAGGAATCGGTCTACAACACGATCGAAGGGCTCATCCATCACTTCAAGATTGCCAGCGAAGGATTTTCGGTCCCGGAAGGTGAGGTTTACCAAAGTGTCGAAAACCCGAAGGGGGAACTGGGCTATTACATAGTCAGCGACGGCTCGGCAAAACCATACCGGATGAGGATCCGGCCCCCCTCGTTCGTGAACCTGCAGGCCATAGAAAAGATGTGCAAGGGGGCGATGATCGCGGACCTGGTGGCTGTAATAGGATCACTCGACATTGTCCTGGGGGAGATAGACAGATGATGATGAAATGGAGACGGATCTGATGAGCAGCTTCCTTGCCCAAGATATCCCCGTGGATGAGATCGATCTGGCCCCGGCCAATCATGTCATCGACAAATACCTCACCCTGCCGGGAAGCCTGATGCCCGTCCTGCAGGGGATCCAGGACGAATACGGCTATGTGCCGAAGCCTACCATTGACCTGGTCTCCGAACGGTTGAATGTCTATCCAAGCCAGATCTTCGGGGTGCTCACTTTTTACGCCCAGTTTCACCTGAAGCCGAGGGGCCGGTTCATAATCAGGGTCTGCGTGGGCACGGCCTGCCATGTGCAGGGGGCGGAACGAATCGTGGAGACCTTTTTCGACAGGCTTCATATCGGTCATGCCGAAACCTCGGAAGACCTCCGCTTCACCTTCGAGAAGGTGGCCTGTCTCGGCGCCTGCGGTATGGCGCCGCTGGCCATGGTCAATGACGCCACATACGGCACGATGACTGTGCGGAAGGTGGATGAAATCATCGCCGATTACAGCAAGAGGCCGATGCAGCCGGCCGGAGAGCACAAAGTTGAGCCTGGGGACAAACCTTCATGATGGAAACCGCGGCAATTAAAATCCTGATCTGCCAGGGGACCGGCGGCATTTCCATGGGCGCCAGGGAGGTGGAGGCGGAATTTCTCAGGGTCATCTCCGAGAAGGGGATCGACGCCGTTGTCGGCAAGCGCTGCGATGTCATCAAGACCGGCTGCCGCGGGCTCTGCGCCAATGATGTCCTGGTGGACATCATCACACCGGAGAATGGCCGGGTTACCTACGATTTCGTCAAGCCCGGGGAAGTTGCCCGGATTGTCGATGAACATATCGTCAAACAGACTCCGATAGAAAAGCGGAAGGCCAAGGAATATTACGACAAGTTCGTCAGCTCTCAGCACAGGGTGGTCATGACCGGCTGCGGCCAGATAGACCCGGAGAGCCTCGACGCGTACATGGAGGAAGACGGCTTCAAGGCGATCGAAAAATGCGTGAAAGATCTGAAGCCTGCCGAGGTTATCGAGGAGGTCAAGAAATCAGGGTTGCGCGGCCGCGGCGGCGGCGGCTTCCCGACCGGCATGAAATGGTCCTTCTGCGCCGGCGCTCCAGGCAAATTGAAGTACCTGATCTGCAACGCCGACGAGGGGGACCCGGGCGCCTTCATGGACCGCTCAATCCTGGAGGGTGACCCCTACTGCGTCATCGAAGGGATGATGATCGCAGCCTATGCCATCGGCTGTGTCAGCGGTTACGTCTATGTGCGCGCCGAATACCCCCTGGCCATCGAACGGCTGCAGAAGGCCATGGATGTCTGCTACGAGAAGGGTTACCTGGGAAAGGAGATCAGGGGGTGGGGGTTCGACTTCGACCTGCGTATCAAGAAGGGGGCCGGAGCATTTGTCTGCGGCGAGGAGACGGCCCTGATGGCATCCATTGAAGGCGAACGGGGAATGCCCCGACCCCGCCCACCATTTCCGGCCATCAAGGGGCTCTGGGGAAAACCGACCAACATAAACAACGTGGAGACCTTCGCCAACATCCGTCACATCATCATCAAGGGGGCCGACTGGTTCGCCTCCCTCGGCACCGAGACCACCAAGGGGACGAAGATCTTCGCGGTGACCGGCAAGGTAAAGCACACCGGCCTTGTTGAGGTCCCGGCGGGGATGACGGTGCGCGAGGTTATCTATACGGTATGCGGCGGCATCGCCAACAACCGCAAATTCAAGGCGGTGCAGGCCGGGGGACCGTCGGGGGGATGCATCCCGGCGGAGGTGCTCGACACTCCGGTGGACTACGACTCACTTATCAAGGCGGGAGCCATGATGGGGTCGGGTGGGCTGGTGGTCATGGACGAGACCACTTGCATGGTGGACGTGGCTCGCTTCTTCCTCACCTTCACCCGCATGGAGTCGTGCGGCAAGTGCGTGCCGTGCCGGATCGGCCTGAAGGCGATGCTCGACATCCTTGAAGGGATTACAGAGGGTCGCGGTCTGCCCGAGGACATCGACAAGCTCCTGGAAATGGGGACCACCATCAAGAAAGCGTCCCTGTGCGGGCTCGGGCAGACAGCGCCGAACCCGATACTCTCCACAATCAAATATTTTCGCCACGAATACGAGGCCCATATAAACGACAGGCGTTGTCCCTCCAACTGTTGCAAGGAGCTTCTGCAGTGGCGGGTGATCGAGGAAAAGTGCGTCAAGTGCGGGGTCTGCCTGAAGGCCTGTCCGTCGGACGCGATCATCTGGGAGAAGGGAAAAGTGGCGTATCTGGATCTGGAAAAGTGCACCAAATGCAAGTCGTGCTATGACGCGTGCCGCTTCATGGCAATCGAGTAGAGTTTGCGGCAACAGAGGAAACGATGGTAAACCTTCAGATAGACGACAAACAGGTGGCGGTCCCCAAAGAGACCACCATTTACGATGCGGCCGTGAGCGCCGGAATCAGGATACCGATACTCTGCCACGACAAGAAGCTGAAGCCGTTCGGCGGATGCCGCATGTGTATCGTCGAGGTGGAGCAGATGAAGGGGAGGCAGGTCCCCTCCTGCACCACGCCGGTGAGCGAGGGGATGATCGTCCGCACCTCCACCCCCGATATCGTCAAGTCCCGGAAAATGGTGCTGGAACTCCTGCTGCTGAACCATCCCATCGACTGCCCGGTCTGCGACGCGGCAGGGGACTGCGACCTGCAGAACCTCACCTATGAATACGGGGTGAATGTCAACCGCTTCCACGACGCCAAATTCAAACACGAGATAGATTACGTAAACCCCCTTATCGAGCGGGACATGAACCGCTGCATCCTCTGCGGCAAGTGCGCCCGGATCTGTGACGAGATCGTCTCCTTCGGAGCCTACACCTTCCTCAACCGGGGCATTGAGGCCAAGGTGGGGACCGCCTTTGACGGCCCCCTTGACTGCGAGTTCTGCGGCTCCTGCGTCTCGGTCTGCCCGGTCGGCGCGCTCCTTTCCCGCCCTTTCAAGTTCAAGGCCCGCTGGTGGGCGCTTGACAGGGTTAAAACGGTCTGCTCCTACTGCGGGACCGGTTGCCGGCTGACACTGGGAGTCAAGGAGAATAAAGTCCTCACCACCATCTATGACGAGAACCAGGGGTTCCACAACGGCCAGCTCTGCACCAGGGGGCGCTGGGGATACCAGTTCATAAACAGTGAAAAACGGCTGACCACTCCCCTTGTCAGGAAGGATGGCCGACTCGTCCCCGCTTCCTGGGATGAGGCGCTGGAAATTGTTAAAGAGCGCCTGAGCGATGAGAAGGGTAGGGGAGGCGACGCGGTCGCCGGTCTTGTCACCCCCAGACTCACCAACGAAGAACTCTTTCTCCTGAAAAATCTCTTCAAGGAAGGGCTCGGCTCGGACAATCTGGACCATTCCGCCGGATTCGCTCACGAGGCGCTGACCGCCGGTGCTATGGAGAGCCTGGGGCATAGGGGTTCCCCGTCGGTCATCGCCGATATCCGCAAAACGGACTTTCTCCTTGTGGTGAAGAGCGACGCCTACGAGACCCACCCGGTTATCGGTTTCGAGATCAATCTGGGTGTCAAGCGCGACGGTGTCGATCTGCGCATTGTCTCGGACAAGAAAGGGAAGCTCTCCAGGCTCCCCGGAGCTACAACCTATATCCACCGCCCGGCAAGCGAAGCGGCTCTCTTCAATGCAATGTCCAGGGTCATTATCGATGAGGGGCTTTGCGACACCGGTTTCCTTGCCGGGGTGGAAGGGTTTGATGAACTGAGAATGGGACTCCGGGATTTTGCACCGGAAACCGTTTCCCAAGTTTGCGGCATCCCCGCGGTTAGCATCATCGAGCTGGCACGCGACTATGCAAGGGCGGAAAAGGCGTTGATCCTGCTACCCCTGGGGCTTGGATATCCCGGCCACGTCAAGCTGCTTGCCCAGGCCCTCCTCAACTTGGCCATACTGACCGGCAGAATCGGCAGGGAAGGGTGCGGAGTCCTATTTCTTGGGGAGAAGAACAACAGCCAGGGTGCAGCGGACCTGGGGATTTGCCCCACTGCAGGCGGCAGAAACGCAACCGCGATCCTTGACGGCTGCGCCGACGGGACCATCAGGACACTCTATGTCATAGGCGAAAACCCGGTTATCTCCTATCCCGGCAGGCGGAATGTGGAGGCGGCGCTTGACAGGGTGGAGTTCCTCATCGTCCAGGAGCTCTTCCTCACGGAAACCGCGGAAAAGGCCGATGTGGTCCTCCCTGCCTGTTCGTTTGCCGAAAAAGTGGGGACATTCACCAGCGCAGGCGGGGCGGTGCAGCGCCTGAACCGCGTCATAAGGCCGCTCGGGGAGGCGTGGAGCGACTTCGAAATACTTAACTTCCTGAATGCAAATCTCGGAGTTGGAAAACCATATGACGATCCGGGCAAGGTCTTTGCCGAGATCGCCGCGTCCCTCCCAGCCTATTCCGGATTGACCTATGACAGGCTCGGCGACGAAGGGGCGATCCGTCCGGTCGCAAACAGGCCGAGGCTGGTGGCTGTGACCCCGCCTCTCATCATTGAAGAACCGGAAAGGCTTGCCCTGGTGACCGGCAGCGCCCTGAACCATTGCGGCACACTGTCGCGCTTCGGTGAGGGACCGATGCTCGTCTGTCCCGAAGGCTATATCGAACTGGGACGGGACGACGCAAAGGGGATGAAGATTGCCGATGGCGAGTTCGTTACGGTCAGCTCACAAGGCGGCTCGATGCGACTGAAGGCGAAAGTCGGTTCGCGAATGCCCAGCGGCGTGGTTTTTGCGCCGTACCATTTTGGCCTGGAGTCGATAAATGGATTGACCGCGTGCGCGCCGGTCACCTGGGTAACTGTAAGCAAATAAACAGGAGGGGAAGAGGCGCGAATGGGATACGAATTATTGGGATTGCCCCTTATCTATTATCTCGCACTGGTCACAAAGGTTGTCGTGGTCTTCGTCTTTCTGATCCTGACGGTCGCCTACGCGACCTATGCCGAACGGAAGATTATCGGCCGCATCCAGGTCCGTCACGGCCCCATGATAACCGGCTGGCATGGTCTTCTCCAGCCCATAGCGGACGGCATCAAGCTCTTTTTCAAGGAAGAGATCGCCCATCTTCAGGCAAGCAAGCTCATCTTCTTCCTCGCCCCTTTCATGGCCGTGGTCCCCGCGTATGCCGCATTTGCCGTGATCCCCTTCGGTGATACCGTCGAGATCGCCGGCTACAGGATCCCGCTGCAGATTGCCGCCTATTACGACACCGCACTGGGGAAGGTGGTGGATGTCAATGTGGGGGTGCTATACGTCCTTGCCATGTCGTCCCTGGGTGTATACGGCATCGTTCTCGCAGGGTGGGCATCAAACAGCAAATATTCCCTGCTGGGGGGACTCCGCTCGGCAGCCCAGATGATATCATATGAGCTGGCAGCGAGCTTTGCCCTGGTCGCGGTCTTCATGCTCTCCCAATCACTTTCCCTGCACAAGATCGTTGCCGACCAGGCAGGTCTGTTCGGATGGTACATCTGGAAACAGCCGCTTGCCTTCGCTCTCTTCTGCATCTGCGCGGTTGCCGAGACGAACCGCACCCCCTTCGATCTTCCCGAGGCGGAGAGCGAGCTGGTGG
>JBGQDJ010000093.1:0-8786 GCA_041495805.1 Geobacteraceae bacterium | reverse complement strand
CTCTATGAAGACGTCCGTCGATCTGGTCATTACCACGTCCAGCCCCAGTTCATCACGCAGTTTGTGGGCGACCTTCAGGGCGATCTGCAGGACAATGTCCTTTTCCTTGGTCCCGCCCCCCCCCAGTGCGCCCGGGTCATGGCCCCCATGACCCGCGTCCACGACTATCCGGCGGATCTTGCCTATGGCGGGCCTTGAGGCTAGAGTTGTTTTCTTCTCCTCAACCCTGACGGGTCGGGGCTCGGGCACGGCCGGCAGCACGGAAATGCTTGGCGCGGCGGCGTTGGAGATCTCGGTCTGGCGCTCTCCTTTTGCATCTATAATTATGCTGAACGGGTCGGAGAATGTAAAGACCTTGAAATCCTTCATGCTGTCCAGGTCAAGCACGACACGGACCGTATCGGGCCGGAACTGGGCGATCCGGGCGCCTTTCATGAGGCCGTCGCCGATAGTTATATCCTTCACCCCGGGCGCGATTCGCGCACCCTCTATATCGATATAGAGGCGGGGAGGGATGTTCTGTTCCCTTTTCGGGGGGAGGCGGTGATACTCGAATTTCGCCTCACGGTCCAGGGAGATGGCTATGCGCGTGTAGTCCGGGTTCGACCAGTGGCGAAGCTCCTTGACCAGCGCCGGTTCCGCCTGCTTTTCCTCTGCGGCGGGGGGGACCTTTTTCTGTTTCGACGATTTTGCCGATCTCTTCCCCACGCTCCCCTTTTTCCAGGTATGCGTCGTATCCCCGGATTTCAGGGCAAGAGCCGTTCCGGGGAGGAGTATTGAGAGAAATATAATGAACAAAAGCGGAAAGAGTTTTTTCTGCATCGCTACACCATCCTTTTGAGTTCATCCAGTATGTTGAGCGCCTCAAGGGGTGTAAGGGTCGCCACGCTGAGCCCCTTGAGCCTTACCCGGAGCATATCCTCCGTCGTTTCGAACAGGGAAAGCTGGGAGGTTTTCACCGCCTCCCCCCCTTTTTTTCCTTTGGCGATCCTGGGGACCCCACCTTCGGCAAACTCCCCGTGTTCCAGGTTCCGCAGGATCTCCCGAGCCCTCTCTATCACTTCCATGGGGACCCCGGCAAGCCTTGCCACCTGTATCCCGTAAGAGTGGGATGTGCTTCCCGGCACGATCTTGCGCAGGAAAATGATCTGCTCGTTCCATTCCCGGACCGCGATATTGTGGTTCTTGATCCTGCCGCGGGTGACGGAAAGTTCCGTCAGTTCGTGGTAATGGGTGGCAAAGAGGGTCTTTGCCGCATGCTCCGCGCTGTCATGGAGAAATTCTGCTACCGCCCAGGCGATGGATACCCCGTCGAAGGTGGAGGTCCCCCTGCCGATCTCATCGAGAATGACCAGGCTCCGAGGAGTCGCATTGCGCAGGATATTGGCGGTCTCGGTCATCTCGACCATGAATGTGGATTGGCCGCGGGCCAGGTTGTCGGTGGCGCCGACCCTGGTGAATATCCGGTCCACAACCCCTATCCTGGCTTCAGAGGCCGGGACGAAGCTGCCTATCTGGGCCATCAGCGTGATGAGGGCCACCTGGCGCATGAAGGTCGATTTTCCGGCCATGTTCGGGCCGGTGATGATGATGATCTGGTTATCCCCGTTGTCCAGCATCACGTCGTTGGGGACAAAGCGCTCCCCAAGCCCCATCGCCTCGATGACCGGGTGTCGCCCCTCAATGATGGAAATGCCCTCCCCGTCATCGATCAGGGGGCGGCAATAGCCCCGCTCGTGGGCCAGTTCCGCCAGTGAGCAGATGAGATCGAGGCTGGCGAGCCGGTCCGCGCTCCGGGCAATCCTCTCACCCTGGGCGGCGACCAGCTCCCGTATCTCCTGGAGCAGGGAATATTCCAGCTCGGCGATCCGCTCTTCGGCCCCCAGCACCTTTTCCTCGTACTCTTTCAACTCCGGGGTGATGAAGCGCTCTGCGTTGGCAAGTGTCTGGCGGCGGATGTAATCGTCCGGGACGCTGGCGAGATTGCTCCTGGTGATCTCTATGTAATAGCCGAAGACCTTGTTGTAGCGTATCTTCAGGGAGCTGATACCGGTTCGCCCCTTTTCCTTTGCCTCCATCCGGGCGATGAACCCCTTCCCTTCGCGGCTGATGGCGCGAAGATCGTCCAGTTCCGCATTGTAGCCGTCGGCTATTATGCCACCTTCGCGCATGACGAAAGGAGGGTTTTCCACGATCCCGGAGGCTACGAGGGAAGCCATGTCGGCAAGGGGGTCGATCTCCGCCTCAAGCCTCCGCAGGAGCGACGACGAAGAGCCGGCCAGCTTTTCCCGAATGGCGGGGAGACGCAGCAGCGACTCCTTCAGCGCCACCAGGTCCTTTGCCGACGCCGAAGCCAGGCTGATCCTGCCGTTAAGCCTTTCAAGGTCGTACACACCATTCAGCAGGCTCGAAATCTCCCCACGCCGGAGCGGATCATCGAGGAGTTCACCAACCGCGTCCTGGCGCTCGACAATGGCTTCGACGTTGACCAGGGGATAGTTTATCCACTGCCGGAGCTTCCTCCCCCCCATCGCCGTGGCGGTCCGGTCCATAAGGCCAAGGAGGGAGCCCTTGCGCTTGCCGTCGGCCAGGGTTGCGGTCAGCTCCAGGTTGCGCCGCGTCGATTCGTCCAGCACCAGGTATTCCCTGGTCTTGTATGGCGTTATGCTCCTTACGTGCGCCGCTTTCCCCATCTGGGTCTCCCCCAGGTAATGGAGAATGGCGCCCGCTGCCGGCAGACCCTCTTTCATCCCTCCGCATCCCAGGGCAGCGGGCGAAGCCACCCCGAATTGCCCGGTGAAGAGTCTTTGGCAATAATCCGGGTCGAAGACCCAATCATCCAGGTAGGTGATGATCCTTTCCGCGGTTGCCGCGGCAAGTTCCTTCATCCGCGGGCTTTCGCGGAAAGATGCCGGGACCAGGATCTCGCGGGGATTTACGCAGACCAATTCGGCGGCGGCAGCCTCCGCGTTTTCCAGCTCCGTCACCCGGAATTCGCCCGTTGAGAGATCGAGAAAGGCAACCCCCCTCCGCGGACCGTTTCCGGCAAAGATGGCGAGGAGATAGTTGTTCTCCTTGGGCGAGAGGTTTTCGCTCTCCACGACAAGTCCGGGGGTGACGACCTTGACCACCCGGCGCTTGACGATCCCCTTGGCGGTTTTCGGGTCTTCCACCTGTTCGCAGATTGCGACCTTTTCACCGGCATCTATAAGCCTGGCGATATAGGGGCTGGCGGAGTGGTACGGCACCCCGCAGAGTGGGACATCCGTGCCGTCCGCGCTCCTGTTGCGGGAGGTGAGGGCTATGTCGAGGATGCGGGAGGCCTTGACCGCGTCGTCCAGGAACATCTCGTAGAAATCGCCCATTCGGAAAAAAAGTATTGTCTCCGGATAATCGGCCTTTATCTCAAGATATTGCCGCATCATCGGCGTCAGATCGGACATGGATTCCCTTTTATTGTTCAATCAATCAGCCGTTCATCCTAACAAAATCAATACACCTTGTAAAACAAAAACGGGACTGGTTCATCGCGGGATATTGCATAAAAAGGGGGTTCAGTGCCGGCCTGATCTCAAACTGGATACGGCTATTAAGCGGTTTACTTATTCATTCTTCGATGGTAAAGTAATTTCAGGAAACGCTTTACAAGGAGGCTAAAATGCCGACCAGCGTAACGGTAAGCAGCAAAAATCAGATAGTCATACCAAGGAAGGCAAGGGAAATGCTGCATATCCAACCCGGCGGGAAATTGCTGGTGTTGTGCAAGGAAGACAGGATAGTCCTGATCCCGCGTCCCCATGATTTTGTCAAGAAAATGGCCGGACTGCACAAGGATCTGTGGGAATCCGAATCTGTCGAGAATTACCTGGCCGAAGAACGGGAGAGCTGGAAACCATGAAGGGGCTGCTCGGGCAGCATTCGGTAATCGCTCTTGATACGTCCGTTTTCATATACCATTTCGAGGATCACCCGGAATACCGCGACATAACGGCCCTTGTCCTTGATGCGGTGAGCAGGGGGGAGTGCCGTGCGATAGTGTCTGAACTAAGTTTGATGGAGCTGATCGTCCGCCCGCTCAGAATGGAGATGCAGGATGTTGCCGACGAATACGAAGCTCTTATCTCTCATTTCCCCCACCTCACGCTCGAACCGATGACCCGTGCAGTCGTTCTCAAAGCTGCTGCCGTTCGCGCCGAATACGGGTTACGCACGCCGGATGCAATGATTATCGCCACCGCCATGGTCAGGAACGCCACACTGGTCATAACCAATGACGCACAATGGAAGCGGGTTCGCGAAGTAACCGTTGCCTGCCTCGACGACTTCAGGTGACCTTCCTGATTCCCTCCGATTAATCCTCTTCAGTTATCCGTCGACCCCTTTTTCTTCGTTTCCAGATAATCGATGTAGAGCTCATACTGTTCGAACCTGTACAGCACGAAGATCACCTTCCGCAGGGATTCGTCCGTTTCCAGAAAGGAGCATACCGTGTCGATGGCGATGCGGCAGGCCTCTTCAGCGGGATAGCCATAGGCACCGCAGCTGATCGCCGGAAAGGCGACGGTGGACAGGCCGTGCTCCACCGCCAGGCCCAGGCTGTTCAGGTAGCAGGAGGCAAGGAGTTTTGGCGCGTTGCCGCCGTCAAGTTTATAGACCGGCCCGACGGTATGTATTACATGACGGCAGGGAAGATTATAGCCCTTGGTGATCCGCGCCTCGCCTGCCGGGCAGCGGCCGATGGTCCTGCACTCCTCCAGGAGCTTTTCGCCGGCTGCCCAATGTATCATCCCGTCCACACCCTCGCCCCCCAGCAGGGTGGGGTTGGCCGCATTGACGATGGCGTCCGCCTCGATCAGGGTGATGTCCCCCATCCTGATCTGTATCCTCTCCGCAATTCCCTCTCTCATGGCATCTCCATTCAATCTCTTTGCGGTTTTCCCCTGGTTGCGGCGGGAAATCAGACAATCATATTAAAACAATACAATGGTATGGTAAGTATTGTGATTTGTGCTAAGGTTTACACATGGAAAAAGCGCTTTTCGAACGGGATTGGAAAAAGGATCTGGATAACCAGCAAAAATGAAATCCGTTACTGTTTCGGCAAGGTAGGCGATGGAATCATCACGGTACGTTTTGCCTATCGAAACAAGACGCTCGACCGGACGCTTAAAAAAACTGCGCGCTGGTTAACGCCGCACTAATCAGGAAGACCAATCGATAATTTTGAGACTAAGGACACGGCTGAATTCGCGGGTGTTATTAGTTACCAGTGTGATTCCCAGAGACAAGGCATGAGCGGCAATAAGCATGTCCATTGCACCAATGAGCGTTCCTGCCTTCTCCAGATTCGTCCGGATGTCACCATAAGCCATGGCGGCGGCTTCGTCAAACAGCACAATATCCAAGGGGATAATGAATTCCTCAAGAGCGTTGGCGTTTTTCTCCCTCTGCTTGCTCTTGGCAACCCCATAGCGCAATTCCGAAAGGGTAATAGAAGAAATACCTATGTCGCCAACCTGATAGTCCAAAAAGCGCTTGAGCACAATTGCCGGTTGCTGCTTTATGATGTAAATGCAAATATTGGTGTCGAGCAACAGTTTCATCAGAAACTCTCCCTTTTGTCCAACTCAGGTTGGACGCGGTCGGTCATGAAATCGCGGGAAAATTTCTTAAGACTGCCGAAAAGGGAATTCCATGAATCGCTACGAGGAATCAGCTGAACAACATTGCCACTTTTTTTAATGAACACTTCACTGTCGTCAAAACGAAACTCTTTTGGAAGTCTGACAGCTTGACTTTGGCCATTTTGGAATAATTTTGCTGTTTTCATAATCCGCCCCCTATTAATATATATTTGAAGTATATATTTTAGTAGGCGTTATGGCAAGTGATAAAATACTGCAGCGAACCATCAGAGGCAGACGGTCAAGCCGCTGCGCTGAAGAACCGTTGCTGCCGGATACCGGCGAAAGGAGGAGAGATGAAAGGTCCGCGTATTTCGAGAAAAACCGTATTTTTTGGCATGGTTGCGTGTCTCGTTGTTGTCATGACCGCATCCGGTATTCTTGCAGTCGAGCTGTCGCAAGCCGATCCGTCGCCCGCGACATCCCCTGTCACGACGCCCGCGACATCGAACCCTGACTCGACCTCATCCCCCGGGCAACCCGCGGTTGCTGACGAGCCTGCTTCAAGACCGGCATCCGGGGCATCAGGTGTAAGCGAGTCGACATTAAGACTTTACATGCCGGACGGCCAGCTCAAGTCACACTCCATCCGGGTTTATCTGTCCCGGAACATCCAGCCCGGCCAGAATCCCAGTCTCCGACTCCTTCGCAGCCACGCAGTCACGAAAAGAGCGGTCGATGAAGCCAGGCTTTTGTTGCCGGGGCTTGTCGCGCCGGGCCAGGAGTGGGTTGAATCGGTTGATGGCGCTCAGGTTCGCCGCTCCGGAACTCTTCTGTTATTCGACCTCAGCGGGATTGACTTCGGTCCGCGGGCGATGATTCGGGTGATGCCGGTCGTGTCATGGACTGAAGGCGGCACCGAGCGCGTCGCTGTCGGCTCCAGCGAGGTCAATGTCGGAAACATAGTTCTTGCCATATGCTGGACCCTGGCGGTTGCGGGATTGGCGCTTCTGCTCGTGATCGGGCTGTCGTGGCGCGCCGGAGGCAACCCGCTCCTGCTTCTCTCCGGCGCGGACGGCCATCTTTCCCTCGCCCAGAGCCAGGTTGCCTGCTGGACCGTGGCTGTGGGCAGCGTCGTCCTCGTCTATGGCCTCATACGACTTGAGATCCCAACCATTCCGACATCGCTTCTCGTATTGATGGGCGCCTCGCTTACAACCGGCGGGATCGGATACTTCAAGGACTCACAGAAACAGCAAGCGACGGTAGCCGCCGGCGCGGCTCCCATCCAATGTGCCATGACAATCGGTGACCTGGTCCGCGTCTTCACGGCCGGGCAGCCGCCGGAGCTGTCGCTCGCCAAAGCGCAGATGCTGTTCTGGACAGTGCTCCTGCTTGTGCTCTTCATTTCGAAGAGCATCCTCGACGGGGCAATATGGGAAATCCCGTGGCCGCTCGTGGCTTTGATGGGATTCAGCCAGGCGGGCTACCTGGCCCCGAAGCTGGTGCCACAACCGTGAGACAACAGATTGGGATATCAACGCTCTTTTCCACGCGCAGCGTACAATTTTTACTTAAGTGTGAGTTTGGCGGACAGTGCAAAACCAGGTCATGAATAGATCCCGTCAACAGGATGACGGCCGGATAATCGGCCGCTTTGCGCCCTCACCCACCGGCCCCCTCCACCTCGGCTCCCTGGTGGCGGCCCTCGGCAGCTACCTCTTTGCCAGGAGCGTGGGTGGCCTCTGGCTCATGCGCATGGAGGACCTGGATGCCCCGAGGGTGGTCCCCGGCATGGCGTACGATATACTGCGCACTCTGGAAGAGCTTGGTTTCACATGGGACGGAGAGGTGGTCCGGCAGAGCAAACGTTCGGATGCGTACGAAGCGGCCCTTGCGGAGTTGGCCCGGAAAGGGATGGTCTATCCCTGTGGCTGCTCCCGCGCTGAGATAGCCCGCATCGGCAGCGCCCCCCACGGCCGGGAGGATGAACTCTGTTACCCCGGCATCTGCCGTGAAGGCCTTCCCCCCGGCAAGGCCGCCCGTTCCATCCGGGTCCGGGTTACGGACGAGCCGGTCGCTTTCATGGACGGAATAATGGGGGAGGTAACTGAAAACCTGTCCGAGAGCTGCGGAGATTTCGTGGTGAAGCGTGCTGACGGCCCCTTTGCCTATCAGTTGGCTGTTGTTGTGGATGACGCCGAGGCGGGTGTGAACCAGGTGGTGATGGGCGCCGATCTGCTTCTTTCCACTCCGCGCCAGATCCATCTGCAGAGGCTTCTGGGATTTGCGACTCCCGCCTATTTCCATCTGCCCCTTGTCACCGCACCCAACGGCGCCAAGCTGAGCAAGCGGGAGAGCGCCGTCTCCATTGCCTGTGGGCGCGATCTGCAGAAGGATGGGGGTGCTCTTCTTGTAGCCGCCCTGCGCTTCCTCGGCCAGAACCCGCCAGCTTCCCTTGGCAACGTACCCTGCGGCGAAATACTCGCGTGGGGGGGCGCCCACTTCGACCCGCTTGCTATTCCGCGTCAACCCGCCCCATTCCCCGGCCATTGATCGTCTTCACCAGCAGCCTTCCTTACCACTTTGCCCATCGACTCATCCAATTCCTGATAAGGGCTTATTTCTGTTGACTATGCGCAGAGAGAGGAGTAAGAAAAAACGATCTTTATTTAAATTGGTTAAGACACTTTCGGGGGGACGCCGAATGCCTCACCTTTCGATTCAAGGGGATAATAAGGCCGTATCGGTCAGCGGGAGCTGACGGTGCGGCCTTTTGTGATTAAATGGGGCTGGCAAGGAATTAAATAAACTGTCCCCGGAATTCTCCGGGCAGATGAATGTGCACATCTTAAACCCCTTCATTTTACATTCAATAAGTGAGGTCACCATGGTGGCAAAATCTTTGCCCGTGAAAGGTGTTATCTCTTTTGAAGGAATGAAAAAACTCAATGAGCACGGAGCTGAATACTGGAGCGCCCGTGACCTCCAGCCGCTTTTGGGTTACAGCCAGTGGCGCCGTTTTGAAGAAGCGATCAACAGGGCGATGCTTTCTTGCGGTCAGTCCGGGAATAATCCTGATTATCATTTTGCCGGCGCCGGCAAGATGATCGAAACCGGCAAGGGAGCGGTTAGAGAGGTTTTGGACTTCCATCTTTCCCG
>JBGQDJ010000092.1:0-8809 GCA_041495805.1 Geobacteraceae bacterium | reverse complement strand
TCGCGGGCCGCGACCAGCCTTGTCTCAGTCAGGAACACCAGGCAATAGGCCCCCTTTATACGGTAAAGGGCATCGGTGAGCCTTTCGAGAAGCGAACCCGCCTTGGATGTGGCGAGGAGATGGACGATTATCTCCGTATCCATGGTAGTCTGGAAAATCGACCCCCACGCCTCCAGTTCATCCTTGATAATCTGGGAATTGACGATATTGCCGTTATGGGCAACGGCGATAGAGCCCCGTGAATAGTCGACCATTATCGGCTGCACGTTCTTCAGCACCGAAGAGCCTGTTGTCGAGTAGCGGACATGGCCGATAGCCGATTTGCCCGGCAGGCTTTTGAAAACATCCTGATTGCCGAACACATCGGCCACGAGCCCCATGTTCTTATGGGCATGAAGACCTGTTCCATCCGAGGAAACTATTCCGCAGCTCTCCTGGCCCCGATGCTGCAATGCGTAGAGCCCGAGATAGGTCAGGTTGGAAGCCTCCGGATGGTTGAATATGCCAAAAATTCCGCATTCTTCTTCTGGGCGTGTGAATTCCATTGTTTGATTATACCCCTTTTATTCCTTTTTGAGACGAAAGCCTTATAACAGATTAGCCTTTACATACTCGACTGCGTTTCTGAAGATGATCAGGCCGTCCCCCTCCTCCGGCAGATCCTCGCGGGTCCAGCGTGGGTGATTTGTGCGATGATGGAACGCTTCCGGATGGGGCATGAGCCCCATCAGACGGCCGGTCGCATCACAGAGACCGGCAATGGCGTTTACAGAACCGTTGGGATTGAGGGGGAACTCCATGGTCGGCGCTGAAAATGCGGGATCGGAATACTTAAGGACCGCCAGGTTTCTCTGTTCGATTTCTTTCAGAACTTCCGGAGAAGCTGCCACGAACTTCCCCTCGCCGTGTCGGATCGGCAGGTATATCCCCTTCTCGATACCCTTTGTAAAAATCGATGGGGATGCGGGATTGTTTTTCAGATAGACCCAGCGGTCCTGGAAGCGGCCGCAGTCGTTGAACGTAAGGGTAGCAACCTGATCAAGGTAATTGCCATTGAAAGCCGGGAGAAGCCCCATCTTGATCATTAGCTGGAATCCGTTGCAGACACCGAGGATCGGCTTGGCGTCGGCGATGAAACGCATCAGCTGGTCGATAAGATGTTCGTTCGCCCCTTCCACCTGGGCATACTTCAGGCGGTTTGCCTGGGCCTTGGCGCTTCCCAGGTCATCACCATCGAGAAAGCCGCCGGTCAGGTTGAGGAAATGATAATCGTCCAGCCGCACTTTGCCTTCCAGAAGTTCGGAAATATGGACAATGTCGGCCTCATCGAAACCAGCCAGCCGGCAGGCATTGGCCGCCTCCATCTCGCAGTTGGTGCCGTTTCCGGTAATAACAATTGCCTTTGTCTTCTTCATGTTACAAATCCCTCAGGGTTTTCTGCCATGCCTCTTTCATCTCCGCCAGGCCGGTTTTGACCACAATGCCGCCGCCAAGCCCCGTGACGGCCAGCAGCGGTTCTTCCGTTACAACACCGATGGATGCAAAACAGTTGCCGCTCATCATCTCTTCGAAACTATCCCTCTTATCCGGGCGGACGCTAACCAGGTGCCGGGATGCGGACTCTGAAAAGAGCAATACCGTGTCGTTTTTCTCTTTCGGGTCCCCTTTATACAGGACGCGGGAGAGATCGAGGGCCATTCCGCAACCGCCGCTGAATGCGGACTCGGCTGCCGCCACCGCCAGACCGCCGTCGGAGAGGTCATGGCACGAGGCGACCAGACCCGCGACAACCGCTTCGTGGAAGGCGCGATAACGGCGGTAGGCCTTGACCGTATCGACAACCGGTACACTGTTGCCGATGAAGCCCATCATTGCGAAATATTCGGATCCCCCCAGTTCGGCTCCTGTCTTGCCGAGAAGGTAGACGATATCGCCGGGGCGCTTCACGTCCATGGTTATGGCCTGCCTCACATCCTCGATCCGGCCGATTAGGGAAAAGAGCAAGGTGGGAGGGATGGAAATCTTCGTATTGCCATCTTGGAAATCGTTTTTCATGGAGTCCTTGCCGGAGATGAGCGGCAGAGAGTAGGCAAGGCAGACGTCATAGAGCGCCTGGTTCGCCCTTACCAGCTGGGCCATCTTGTAGGGGCCATCCGGGGTCTTTTCCGAAAGAACCGGGTCACACCAGCAGAAGTTGTCGAGCCCAGCCACCAGGTCAAGGGAGCCACCCACCGCCACATAGTTGCGCAGACCCTCGTCAATGGCGTTGGCGGTCATATGATAGGTGTCGATGTCACTGTAGCGGGGAGATATTCCATGGGCAGTCACCACACCCGCAAAAGATCCGAGAATGGGGCGGACCACCGCACCGTCGGAAGGGCCGTCGTTGGTCACGCCTGTAAAAGGCTTGACTACCGATCCCCCCTGAACTTCGTGGTCGTAACGGCGCACCACGGACTCCTTGGAGCAGATGTTGAGGCTGGATAGGAGCTTGAGCAGATCGCCCGTATAATCCCCTTTCATCTCCAGAAGGGGCTCTTCATGGCGCGGCGGCTCCCATTTTGCCTGGAGTTGGAGTGGTGGCAGTCCCTCATGCATGAAACTAACCGGCAGATAGGCAACGGTGTGCTCCCCATGGAGAATATGGAAGTACCCCGAGTCTGTGAATTCGCCCAGCACCGTCACTTCGACACCGAAGCTTTTCGCCATGGAGATGAATTCGTCTATTTTCTCCGTGGAGACCGCCAGGCTCATCCGCTCCTGTGCCTCGGATATGAGGACCTCCCACGGGTCCAGACCAGGGTATTTGAGTGGGGCCAATGCGAGGTCCATTCTGCACCCGCCGCACTCGCCGGACATTTCGCCCACGGAAGAGGAAAGCCCTCCAGCGCCGTTATCTGTGATGAAATTATAAAGTCCACGGTCCCTGGCGCGGATGAGAAAGTCGAACATACGCTTCTGGGTTATCGGATCACCGATCTGGACCGCGCTCACCGGCGATGATTCGGTCAGTTCTTCGGACGAGAAGGTGGCGCCATGGATGCCGTCTTTGCCTATGCGGCCTCCGGCCATGACGATCAGGTCGCCGGGGTTGATCTTTTTTGTGTGGGAAGGCTCGCCGTTTATCATCGCCGGCATGATTCCGGCAGTGCCGCAGAAGACCAGCGGTTTGCCGGCAAAGTGGGGATCAAAGACGATGGAGCCGTTTACCGTGGGTATGCCGCTCTTGTTGCCGCCATGCTCCACACCTTCCACGACCCCTTCGTAAATGCGTCGGGGATGGAGCAGGCGCGGCGGCAGCGGCTTTTCGTAAAACGGGTCGGCAAAACAGAAGACATCGGTATTGAAGATGAGCTTTGCCCCCTTGCCGGTGCCGAACGGGTCCCGGTTCACGCCAACAATGCCGGTAAGCGCACCGCCGTAGGGATCGAGCGCTGACGGGGAGTTGTGGGTTTCGACCTTGAAGACCAGCGACCAGTCGTCATCGAATTTGATTACACCTGCGTTGTCCTTGAAAACCGACAGGCAAAAGTCCTTATCGGCCAACCGTTCCCGCACCTCTTTTGTTGTGCGCTGGATGAAGCTTTTGAAAAGGGAATTGATCTCCGACCTGTTCCCCTTTTCATCTTCGTAATGGACAGTCCCGGCAAATATCTTGTGCTTGCAATGCTCCGACCATGTCTGGGCAAGTGCCTCCAGTTCAACGTCGGTAGGCTTTCCACCCAGTCCCACCGAGAGCCTCTTCTCCAGAACCAGCGGATCGCGGTAGTGGGCCTGGATTATCCGCATCTCTTCCAGGGTAAGGGCTAGAACCCCTTCCCTGCTGATTCGCAATAGTTCTTCGTTTGACGCCTCCAGGTCGATCTCGCTCACCATTGACCTGTTTTCACCGGTCACCTTGGGCACAGTTTGGGTAATCCCCCCCTGCTTGAAGTATGATGCGCAATCCAGTACATGGAAACGCTGGATAAGTGTATTGCAGAGGAGTTCAGTGGCAATCCGATTCGTATCCTCAAGGGAGAGCCGGCCGGTGAAAAGATACTGCACCGATGTATAGACCCCCTCCCCCGGCTTAAATGGCCGGCCCGTGACATATTCGATCGCCTCCCTTGCCGTACGTCCCACGTTATCGGTGACGCCGGGCCGGAAGCCGACCTCCACAAGAAAATCGAAATCCTTTGCAGCCGGGGTGTCTATTGAATATGTCTGGATGACCGGGTCGCAAAAAGGTCCGGAAGCGGCGCTTGACAGTTCCTGGGTAGAAAGGACGGCATCTATGGTATAGACATCGATGGTCCGGACTTTTTCCACAGGGAGCCTGAGGAAATGCACGATCTCCCGTTTGATCCTTTCAGCGCGGCTGTCGCGGGCATCATCCCGCAGGGCTATCTCGATTCTCGCCACCATTATTTATCCTTTTCCATGAAACAGGGGTTTAGGCTTCCACCTTCAGCCTGCTTTTCCATCATCATCGTCCTGGTCGGATACGGTATGACGATGTCGTTTTCTCTGAAGCGTTTGTGAATCAAAGTATTAAGCTTATCAGTCACCGGAAATACTTCGGTATAATCTATTACCCAGAAAAAAAGCGCCATATTGAGGGCGCTGTCACCATAGGAGAAGAAAAATGCTTCCGGTTGCGGTTCCGTCAGGATCTCGGGGACTTCCCCGGCAATTGCCGTCAGCAGCTTCTTGACCATCTCGACGTCACTACCGTAGGCAATACCCAGATTTATCCTTCCCTTGGCGCGAAGATCCGGAAAAGCGAGGTTTATGATAGTTGTATTGCATAGCTCGGAGTTGGGGATAATTAGGAGTGTGTTGTCGACCGTCTTGATCTTTGTGGTGCGCAGGCCAATATCTCCCACATCACCCCACTGGCCCGAGGCCAACTGGATCCGGTCGCCGATCCGGAATGGCCGGTCGATCATAAGGGTGAATCCGGAAATCATGTTTGCGAGAGTATCCTTGGCCGCCAGGCCTATGGCAAGGGAACCGATACCGAGTGCGGTCACCAGCGACAGAATATCATAGTTGAAATGTCTGAAGATTATCATCATGGCGGTTAAGATGAGGAATATGGAGACCAGTTTCTCCAGAAGCGGCATGATCTGCCGGTTCAGTCCGACGCCGTTCCTCTCCATCACGCGGGCGGCATACCATTTGAGCATTTCATCTGTTATCCGGTAAGCAACATTGGCGAGGATGATGATGTTAACTATATAAACCGCTCCGGATGCAACCGTGTGCGCTTTTTCCGGCAAGGGAAGATGCCTGACTGCAAAATAAAGCCCGGAAAATATTACCAGGAGCTCAACAGGGGGAGTCACCCTCTTGAGAATGCGATCATCCAGGTCGGTGACTGTGAAAGAGGCAAGTCTGGGACCCCATACCGTCAGGAGATAGCTGAGGATTTTTGCCACTACCCAGAAAGAGGCAAATATCAGGAGGGTGACAAGCAGCTCTTTCATCCAGAAAAGGTAAAGGCTGTCACTTTCCTGCAGACGGTAAAAATCCACTATACTATCCACCGAACACCCTCGAAAAGATGGTATCCACATGCTTCAGATGGTAATCGAAATCAAAAGCCGCCTTGATCTCTTCCGCGGAAATGTATTGGCGCACCTCTGCGTCGGCCAGAAGCTCAACCTGAAAATCCTTACCCTCTTCCCAGACCTTCATGGCGTTCCGCTGTACCAGGGCATAGGCAAGCTCACGGGATGCACCCTTATTGGCCAGTTCGAGAAGGACCCGCTGGGAAAAGATCAGGCCCCTCATGAGGTTCAGGTTTTTAAGCATATTTTCCGGGTAGACCAGCAGATTTTCGATTAAAGAGCAGCAGCGGTTCAGCATGAAATCCATGAGAATAGTGGCGTCAGGACCGATAACCCTTTCCACCGAGGAGTGGGAAATGTCCCTCTCATGCCAGAGTGGAACATTTTCCAGGGCTGAAACCGCATAACCGCGCAACAGCCTGGCCAGTCCCGAAAGGTTTTCAGAAAGGACCGGATTCCTCTTGTGGGGCATGGCAGAAGAACCTTTCTGCCCCTTGCTGAAAAATTCCTCTACTTCGAGAACCTCTGTCCGCTGCAGGTGCCTGATCTCCACGGCAAACTTCTCTATGGAAGATGCGATTATCGCCAGTGTCGAGAAAAATTCCGCATGTCGGTCGCGCTGGATAACCTGAGTTGAGCAGGGGGCCGGTTTCAAGCCGGCTTTTTTGCAGACATATTCCTCGATCAGCGGATCGATGTTGGCAAAAGTGCCGACCGCGCCGGAGATCTTCCCATAAGCAACGGTTTCCCTGGCAGATTCCATCCGCCTCAGGTTCCGCCCCATCTCGTCGTACCAGAGCGCCATCTTGATTCCAAAGGTGACCGGCTCGGCGTGAATGCCATGGGAGCGGCCGATCATCGGGGTGTCCTTATGCTCGAAGGCCCTTGTTTTTATGGCCTCCATGAGACGTACTATGCCGGTTATGATCATATCGCTCGCTTCTTTGAGGAGCATGGCGAAGGATGTGTCGAGCACATCCGAAGAGGTAAGACCAAGGTGCACAAAACGGGAATCATCACCTATATGATCGGCAACCGACGTCAGAAAAGCAATGACGTCATGCTTTACAACCTTTTCAATCTCGTCGATGCGCGCCACATCAAACTTTGCCTTCGCCTTGATCCGCTCCACCGCATCCATGGGGATTGTCCCCATCTCCGCATGGGCTTCGCATGCGTATATCTCAATATCCAGCCATTTCCGGTAGCGGTTCTCGGCTTCCCATATCCGGGACATTTCAGGACGGCTGTAACGTTCTATCACTTGCGGAAACTCCCTTTCTTTCTGTTAGTTTCAAGTTGATTTCTCAAGTCACGCGCTGAAGGTTTCTACTTGAAACATTTCGCTCACACGATACTGGTCACCAAGTATTAGCTGCGGTGAGCATATATTTCTGGATTGCACCAATCTCGTTGCTGTGTCAAGGGCAATAACCGGATCATTGTTCACTTCCGAGAGATGCGCCAGGAAAACGGCTTCGAGGCCGGGGTGAATAATTTCATCGAGAAGTTCCGCCGACTCTGTGTTGGAGAGGTGACCATGCCTCGACTTGATCCGCTGCTTCAGATGCCACGGATAAGGACCGTTAACCAGCATCTCATCATCGTGGTTAGATTCGAGCACTAACGCCCTGCACCCCTTCAGCTTTTCCTTGACGAGTCGAGTGGCTATGCCCAGGTCAGTTGCCACACCAAACCTCCCTTCGCGGCACTCGATCATAAAACCCACCGGATCGCAGGCATCATGCGTTATGGGAAACGGATCAATCAGAATATCATTGAAAGTGAAGGTAGAGCCGGATTCAAATTCAATAATCTCGGCTTTCCCGATAGTGGCGCTGCCGGCCCGGCAGGTTTGATGGCTGACAAGAAGTGGAATCTTTAGCTTTCTCGCGAGAATGCCGGCACCCCGCACATGGTCCGTATGCTCATGGCTTATCAGAATTGCGTCCAGCTCACATCCTTCGGCGCCTATAGCCGCAAGCCTGCGCAAGAGTTCCGTTGCGGAAAGACCCGCATCTATGAGCACCCTGCTGGCGCCTGCTTCCAGATAAATCGAATTTCCCTTACTGCCGCTGGCAAGCAGGCAGACGCGCACATATCCTCCACGTTTGAAAAGACTTCAATCCAATTTTATACAAGAAACCGGTTGGAGATTCAAGGCCAAACTTGTAAGATCATTATCATATCAGATTTAAATAATCAATGGCCGCCTCGCCAACCGGCGGTTCAAGCGGAAGCAGGATGTGGAAAATGGAGCCGGGGCATTTTTCCGGATCGTAGCCCGCGGATTCAACCCAGATTTCGCCGCCGTGAATTTCGACAATCCCCTTGGCAATTGCGAGGCCCAGACCTGTCCCTTTGGCTTTGAATGAAAATTTACCGGAACTGTGTTCGCCTATTTTCCCCACCTCATAAAATTTGTCGAAAATGCGCTTCTGATCTTCCGTGTCGATTCCTATTCCGGAATCCTCAACCAATACTTCTACATATGGCCGGGATTTGACACTCTCCTCTTGACAGTGCCCTGCCTCAGGCTTCTGCCCGCCGGGCAAGTAATATCCCGTGCTTGAGGAAACCGTGATCTTGCCGCCATCAGGTGTGAATTTCATGGCGTTAACCAGCACATTGCTAAACAACTGGATGAGCCTGGAACTGTCACCTTTTATACCCGGTATCGAGTCATCGAGATGCAAACAAAGTTCCTGTTTTCGTGAAAGGAAAAAGATGCGCAGTTCATTCAAAGATATCTCAAGGAGCCGATTCAGGTCAATCTCTGCCGTTTCCAGCTGCATCCTTTTTTCGTCAATCATGGAAAGATCCACCATGTCCTTGACAATAATGTCAAGACGATTTGCCGCATTGGAGATGTATCCGAGCATCTCCACCACCGACTTGTCCAGTTTATCGGCCATTTCAGCAAGAATCAGTTCTGAATAGCCCAGAATAACGGTCAGCGGCGTTTTCAATTCATGTGAGGCCAGGCCCAGAAAGGAATCCTTCATCTGATTGAGTCTTGCAAGGTCTTCTGCGCTCTTTTCAAGGTTGTTTAATATTTCTCTCTCCTTTGTTACGTCCCGGAAGATTGCCTGCACCAGCTGTTCATTCCCGCTTTTGATGCTGCTTGCATGAAGTCTGCTCACCACGTGGGTGCCATCTTTTTTCGCAAAGAATACTTCTTCATCTATACGCATTCCAAGGGAAGCATCCTTAAAAAGGTTGAGTACACGCGGAACATTTTCTATGTTGAGGAG
>JBGQDJ010000091.1:0-8816 GCA_041495805.1 Geobacteraceae bacterium | reverse complement strand
CTGAACTCACGACGATCTCCCGTCGCCAACTGTGCGACAAAGCTACGTATGCTCGGACGCACGAAGGGTACGGGCGGCAAGGCTTGGATAAACTCATTGAGCGAGACGCCCCGGCGCACAGAGCCGCTTATCACCAGCACATCCAGCAGGGTTTGATGACCAAACGTCAATTTCCCATCATGGGTATCTTGCAGCACATTGAGACTGTGCAGCCGCCGCTGGATGTCCTGAGAGGCGCTGAAGCGCTGATAAGGAATCGATAGACTGCGAGCCGTCAGCATTTCATCGGCGATGATTTCAATTGCTTGCAGGGCTGCATCCCCCAGTGCAGGGTCGGCACGCACGATGGTATCGAGGTACCTCTGCGCCAGTGCCTGGCTGGTTACTACGCTGAAGCTGCCTTCACGCAGGGCCAGTTCGACAAACAGTGCCAGTTCGCGTGGATTACGGATCAGTTCGCGAGTGGCTGCATCGATGGCGGACGAATCGATTCCGAGCACGCCGAGTATCGGCGCAATTTCGGCCTCCCAATCCAGCGGCGTGCACAGCAATTCGCAATCCCATTGCCGTGCGGCAATACGTCGGTCATATTTGCGGTCGAAATCGCGGCAAGCTGTGATAACGGTGACATTGGGGATCAGTAGTAGCTGGTCAATTTGTGCCAGGAAGTACGTCAATACTCCGTGTTCGCGGGCGATGGACAAGACATCCAGTGAGTCGATGACTACGACCACATACGCGTCTTCTGCCAAGCGAGCAGCCTGTTCTACCCATTGCTCTGGCAGGCCTTGTGTCTGGCGCTCCTGCGCCGTCTCCAGGTCTGCGAATTCTCGCGACTGGATGAATAGCGGCACCATGTCCGTTCCGGTTTGTGAGCGCTGCTCCAGCGCTTCTTGCAGGCTCAACATCACACAGGTTTTGCCGGAACCCGGAAGCCCCGTAAGCAGGATGGCGCGTTTCCTAGAATCGATGGCAGCAAGGAGTTCGTTCACAATCGGGCTCGAAATGCGCTGCCCGGCAATGTCCCGATGCCACGACCTGCCGATGGCCGAGGTGCTGGAAAACGATGTTCTCACCTCCGTGATGGAAATGACCGGAACTAGCATTGCTCCCGCTTGATGGAGAATGTTCTTGAGGTCGTCCTTGGTCAGGCGATGCTGGGTGGATGCGGACAGGTTGTCATTTCCCATGCGGCCACCAAGTTTATCGAGGCGTGTCCAGAGGGCGTTAAATGCGGCATTTGAGTTACTTGCCATTTGGCGCAAACGTTCGTGCAGCAAAGTTTGAATGCGATCGAAATCGGGGCTGATCTCGAAGGAAGTGCGACGCAGGAATTCATAGGTCGATAGTCCGGGCGCCTGAGTAGCGATGCGAGTGGTCAAATCGATATCTGTTTTTATATGCGCTTGGGTCAAATTCGCACGATAGTCGACCTCATTGCCATAGAGGATGCTGAATTCACGCAGTTTAGCTAATGCACCAAACTCGCTGCGTGAATAGAAGCGGACTTGGGCTTGCTGATTTTTGGTTAGTGCCAGAGAAGCCTTGTCCAGTTCACCCGCAAGATCGGCTATCGACCATGCACTGAAATCGGCCTGGTTCTTTTTGCACTGGCAACAAATCAGTGAGCCGTCGGATTTGCCAATTACGACATCATCTACCAGATATGTCGTCGAATCTATTTCAAGCCATTGAAATTCGGGATCGGACAGGACAGTCAATGCCCAGTCGAAAGCAATCAGGGTCTGATATAAATCGCCACGGTTGGAGCGTATTCCTGCGATGCTCATTTAGTCCCCTACTCAAAGATTCACATCAAGATGGAGGAGGGGGACGTAGACTTACCCCCCCTCAGTTACTTTTGCTACTCAACTAATCAACTATGTCCCCTTAGCCCTCCAAGTGGATTTTTTCGTATGCTGATGGTTCTTTCATTTTTTTCTTCTCGCCAACGTCTCAAGGCGCCAGCGGCGGAGCGTCAGCGGAGACCGCTGGCGCCGCTGGTTCGGTACCGACAATTTATTTGTTATGCTTGGACTTCTCGTTCTCAACAATAGCCCTAATCTCACTAAAATAAGCTTGGATTGCCTTCTCAAGTACGGCACTGTTTTTTTCTATGAAGAATTGTGTCCAGAGCGGCATCGCATTTTTTGTTGCCTGAATATCCTTCTGTCCTGGTGCAGATTTGTAGAATGATATTATTTTATCTAAATCAGTTTCAGTGATATTTGAACCGTAGAGTTCGCCAAAGACCTTAACAGCTTCTTCTGTTGTCCAAGTCGGTTTTGCCATTTCTATAAAATGTTGAGTTGCCTTTTCTATTGGGGCGCTGTCAGATAAATCAAGATCAGTAAATTGCTCCTTCATCTGCTGTATCATTCTTGCGCCTATAGACTTTGCTTGCTCTTGGCAATAACTTTTTTGTTGTTCAATCATTTCGTATAGACCTTGTATTGTCGACCTCTTTGGATACGTCGATCAATACTGCTCGGAACAGCCTTTCCAACATATCATCAATGTAGGCGCCACCAACTATGGCGATTACGCGATCCGGTGACTCGTTGAACTCACGGTCCATCTCAGAGATGATCTCGATCCCGACATCTTCCGCACTCATAGGTTTGGTGTCCTTGTCGGCATTCATTAGCACGTGCCTGCGGCGACCAAATAATAAGTTATTTCAAACTACTCAAGAATCCATATCAAGCTAACTATAATTGGATAATATCCTAATTGCATCGCTTGTTCATATACTTCGAACTGCCTGTATTCCCGAAGATTCTGAAACCAACAGGTTTTCGGCACCTTCTGCAGCCGAGTGACTGCAACCCCATCCTTCAGACATTCCCAGGCAGCACTATCGGAATGTATCTGCTGCTTGGCATCTATCCAGGTGGAAGCATCGTAGCCATCCTTACCTTTCCACCACTTCACCTTACCTTGCTCAGAAAACACGACGATGCAGGTTTCTTTGGCTTCTTCCACATAGCGAACAGCGGTAGAGGTGAGAGATGTACTGAACTCGTCCGCGAGCGACCTGATCAAATCGAGTGAAGGGTCTCCCTTGCGGCAGGCGGGCCGGAACATCATTGACGGCATAAGCAGCTCGCTGGCAAAGGTGTTGGCTTCCACCTCCATTGGGCTGCCGGTGTAGTTAATCATGTCTTGTTCGGAACAATCGTACAACTGGGAAGCACTCTGGTGAAGTTTCCAGTGCCCAAGTTCGTGGGCCATGGCGAAACGTTTACGGCCAAGCTCCCGAATCTTGTCGCTGACCCTGATAATCCCATGGCTTCCCATGCGCACCAGCCTGGCGTCAGCGCCGGCCAATCCTCCTTCGCGCACCTGTACCCCGTTCAGCATCGCAATATCCTCCAGCCTTATTTCGTCGGGAGAGGATATGTAGAACTCTTTCAGAAGCCTCGTGGCCGCGATCCTGGAGTCGGTGAGATTCTGGCTATTTCTTAGCATCATCTTTTTCGAGTTGTTGTAGTTCCTGCAGGTCCCGGTAAAGGCTTTCCAGGTCGCTATCCGGTGCTGATTCAAACTTCCTGAAAAAAGCTGCGGCCATCTGTGGGTTGTTTAGCTGCATGCTACCAAGCAGTTCCGTTATCTTATCCTTCAGCCCCGGAAGAGAAGACATCGTCCCATTGGGCTTGTCAGCATGCGCCAGCCGTTGCGCCCTGGCTTCATCCAGCTTGGCTTTTGCCGTCATTTTGTTGAGACGAGCGCGAACGTCGGTAATTACTTGCTCGTAATCGATGTTATTCTTCTTGAGGTGCGAATAGACGTCTTCCATCGACATAGTGTCAATATTGTCGATCTCGTCGCCACAAACCAGCTCGTGGAGTGATTTGATGAGTTCTATCCCGGTTTTCCGTTTTTTATCTGTCATAGTGCCCACCTATGAATTCCATGTCTTGCGAAAATCTTCCAACTTCCGCCGAAGCTGTTTGAAACAATTGTAGATCTCTTTAACATGAACCCCGAGCCTTTCAGCAATATCGGCGCTTTTTGTTACTCCATCATCAACACATTCGACAATCCCCTGTAGCACCGGCTTTTCACTGAGATAATCGTAGAAACCAAAAAAGAATTCCTCTGCTCTCTCGTTTTCTTCCTTGAGGATATGGAATGTCTCGGGATCTGGCTCTGTACAAGGTAGATCATCAAATGTAAACGGTTTCTCTCCGTCCGGATTTCTACAAACATCTATTTCGTTGATAAGAGTGGTATTTTCTTCACATTTAGCAAGATGGTAGAGATCACTGTCGATAACGCCTTTAAGATAGTCGGAAAGATCGGGTTGCTTCTGCGGGTCCCATTTCCTGTCGCCAGAAAACACCTTCTCAATGGCGGTAAACACGACATCTTCAACCTCCTTCCCTTCAGGCATCTGCCCGTCAAAAATGGTCCGCCATCGCTTACTCTTCGCCTTGTACAAGGCGTAGTTAAGCAGCCGGGGAATCTTTTCTTCCCAGGGGAATGCGTTCAGAAGATCAAGAGTTTCTTTTGGCAGATCGGAAGGCATCGCTTGTCCCTCACATAAGTCATGCCGGTTTGTTCGAGGTTTTTGCCACAAGATCAACAATATTTGCGTTATAAGGCATAACTGCATTTACCATACAATCGTCTAATTATCATCCGAAAACTTCCGACCCCACAGGAATTCTGACACCATTGATCTGGCGTGCGACATAAACCGCCGCCAAGCAGGGCTTTGCAAGATTTTGTCATTCCCTGTGGCAAAAAATGCCGGATGGTCGGCAGATTATATTTAGAGGCAGGAGATTCCGCAGATGATTATGTCTCACGCATTAAGGCTCAGTTATCGAGTGAGACGTAATCTGACGCAAGCCTGGCATATTATGTCACAAAGAAAGGAGGTGAAACCATGGCCACAAATCCACCATCAGGCGACGGGCACCGTAATGGCGCCGTCAGAGACAGGTCCCAGGTTCAGAACCCGGTCAATGACAATTGGACCAAGAGGGACACCAACACCGGTCGCTTCATCGACCAGAAAATCGACGGAACCCCGTTCAAAGGGGTTCGCAAAGAGAAGTAACCAACACTGAAAAGGAGCACGCCAATGAACAGTGAAAAACAAAAGCATGATGACCACGGAGAGAATTTCGTCCAGGTCGCGGTCGTAACCACCAGCGGGTCGTATCCTGCTGAAGGGTATGACAAAGCCCCGGTAAACCAGAAGGTACGTATTTTCCTTGCTGAAGCTGCCCGCGAGTTGCACATTGCAGACACCAGCAACTGGGTCGCCAGGGTCCGCAGCAAGGAGATCAATCCGGAGAAGTCCTACAAAGAAAACGGGCTGTCCGGCGAGATTGATATCGATTTCGGCCCTCGCGAAAGCGGAGGCGGTAATGCATGAACTGGTATCCAGAACCTTGTTCTTCGACCAGACAAAAGGTATTGAGCGGACCGCCCGGATGAGAGGGTGGACTATCTACGGCATCGAGTACCCCATTGTAGATGTCGGGTTCATCGGAGAGAACAAAGATATCAGAATGCGGATGATATGTAATGATTGGGATGAGCTGCCCCCGTCGATAGAGATGTTTTCACTCGCGGGCGAGCGGCTTCCCGCTATTCGGACTGACCCGAAAGGTATTTTCAATAACTCAGCGCACCCTGTAACCGGTCGCCCGTTCATTTGCATGATCGGTTCTCGCGAGTACCACACCCATACGAGCCACACAACCGACTACTGGGGAAACCATAAAAACAAGCCGGGCAACGATCTTGGCGGGATACTGACCCAGGTATGGAATGCCTGGCTGCAGATATAGGACTGATATGGCAATCGTTCGGATCAACGGTGCGGGAATCGAGCGAACCCTCGATTTTCTGAAACAGGCTGGTACGCAGCACGTGGAATGCGTCGTGCTCTGGTTGGCGAAAAAACAGGGCGAAACGCTGGATGTTCAGACAGTTTACCGGCCGCAGCAGGTTGCGGAAAAGGACTTTTTCCGTATTCCACAAGAAAGCATGATGGAGTTGATGGCGTATCTTCGGCAGAACAGGCTTATGGTCGCGGCTCAAGTACATACTCATCCTAGCCGGGCCTTCCATTCCCTGGCAGATGACACGTGGGCTATAATCCGCCATGTCGGCGGACTATCGTTGGTCATACCGAGATTTGCCCGCACCACAACGGCCGAGAGTTTTACCAGGAATGCCGCTGTATTCAGGCTCTCGGGAAACAACAACTGGGACGAGATCCGCGCAAGGGACCTCACCCATTATTTTCAGGTGACGCCATGAACATAACCGCTCAACAGGAAAATGCCAAAACGCTTGCCGCTGCGCTTGGAATTGACGAAGACACCGCGGAAACCTTGCTTGACGCATCGGTCCTGATAACGGCTGATGCTGATGATGAGGTGAGCACCCACATGGCCACGGAGCTTGAACTACTGCTGCAACGGACAGTGTCTAAGGTGGTTCGTGATCTCGACCTGGCAAAGCAGTCAGATGTTGAAGTGGTTATCGGGACCGGCGCTCCTCGTTCGCAGGCAAAATGCCTGTTCGTTGGAATTACCTATGAGCGAATAGAAATCGGCGAGACTAATCGGGAGCGATGCACGTCCTCAATATGCCATCCTGCATTGCTGTTGATCGGAGCCTGCTTCACTGCCGCTAAAACGCTTGCCTACTGTTTGGGCGAGAGGTTCCCGTTCAACGTAGATGAGCCACTGGTCCTCGATTACCGGGCAATTTTCGGGGACGACCTCGATTCTCTCCATGAACCGGTTGACCTTGGGAGTGTATACCTGGCAGGTGCTGGTGCCGTGGGTAACGGCTTCCTGTACGGTCTCCGCTACTTTGATGTCCAGGGAACCATCCACGTTGTTGACCCGAAGTTGGTGAAGGAAGGCAATCTCAACCGCTGCATGTATTACGACAAGGATGACCTTGGCTTGCAAAAGGCAGAACGCCTCTGCAATAAAGCTCAACCCTTCTTCAAGAGCGCAACTCTTATTCCTCGAAACCACGATCTACGCGACATTCCAGAAAGAAGCGCTGGTCCGTGGCTGGAACGACTGGTTGTGACCGTAGATAGCCGCAGGGTCAGGCGGAATCTGCAGAATGAAATGCCCGGTGAAGTCTATGACGCATCGACTACGGGCATCCAGGAGGTTGTCGTCCATTTCAACCACCAACCCGCTGACGAGAAGGCATGCATGAGCTGTATTTACCTAGAAGAAGATGGAGAGCTGACCCATGAGCAACATGTAGCCGACCTCCTCGGAGTGGGTGTCGATAAAGTGCGGGAAGCTTTCATCGACATTGTTGCCGCGACAGAGATATGTCTCAGATATCCGCAAATCAGCCCTGAATCCATTGAAGGCACGGCTTACGACAGCTTGTTCAAGCAATTATGCGGGCAGGGAGAATTGCAGGTGGTTGCAGACAAGCACGTATTGGCGCCGTTTGCATTTGTATCTGTTCTGGCTGGTGCAATGCTGGCGGTGGAAATGGTCAGGAGGGTCCGGAAGGGGCAGGCGGCGGAGCCGTACAACTACTGGCGACTGGCGCCGTATAATACTCCCAACATTCGAGGGCAATATAACCGAGTAAAAAGCGATAACTGCGAGTTCTGTGGCAATCCCGTAAGAACAGCATGCTGTAACCTACTGTGGGGGTATCCAGATCTGCCGAGCGCAAATGACGGGTGCTAACCAGCATTTCGAGCGTCAACAAATATTTTGTGGCAGATTTGCCACAAGACCCAACAGGTGAAACGCCATCTGTTACGGTGCACTAAATTCATTAACGCGTATTTTTTCCCGAATTCTTCGTTCTCCCCTTCATGGGGTCGGCTCACGAAACGGAAAAAATCGTACGCTAAGCCTCACCTGCCATCCGTAGCGGTCGGAACTTGCCTTGATCGACCTGTTTGCTCTGAGACCAAATGTAGTCGCCTGTCAGGTTAATATGCTCCCATCCCAACGGTGATAGGTGTGGCAACAACATGTCATCCACATTTTTGCCTGAGTCTCGTATATGCAAGTGGATGGCGCAGGGGTATCATCGCGGACTTGTTGTGCTGGCTGATGATGAAGCTGACAACATGGAAGCTGAAGTCTATCGGAAGAGCGGAACGTGTTCGTGGATGTTATGAATGATCCAAGTTGTATATAAAGGGTGATAGGTTATATAGGCATCGAACAGTCATTGCAACATGCTGGAATGACTGGATACATGCAGTTTGAAGATGCAATATACCCCTCTTAGATACCCCCGGATATTTTGTTCTTCCATCTAGGTAAGTCGGGCTCAAAACGCAATTTACCAGTTTAATGCAATTTATCCAATGACGTCCGGCTGTTCTTTTCTGAATCTCTTGGTGTATAAACATGCCGCTTAACTTTTTACGAGTGCATCAAAGATGAATTATTGCTGAACAAGCCGGTAACGACGTGGCGATTTCCTGGCAGGGTTCGTTTTCTCTCTGATGATGGAACGAAACATCCTGTCCGCTTCCTCCCGGGTCTGTTTTTCCCACCGGCAACTATCGAGGACCCTGCCGCCTGCCCCGGAGCTCGTTTCGCTCAGATAACCGCTTTCAACGGGACAGTGAAGGTGAAGCTGCTCCCCTTTCCCTCTTCGCTTTCAAAGGATATGCTCCCCCCCATCCGATCCACGATCTTCTTACTTATGGCGAGACCGAGGCCGGGTCCGCCATACTTGCGGGTGTGGGAGGTGTCAACCTGGCTGAACATCTGAAAGAGCAGTTCCCTCTTCTCGAGGGAGACTCCTATGCCGGTGTCAGTCACCGTGAAGGTGATATCCCG
>JBGQDJ010000090.1:0-8841 GCA_041495805.1 Geobacteraceae bacterium | reverse complement strand
GTGGTTATCTCGCCTGCAATAACCGCCATCCCGGTGGTCACCAGGGTTTCGCAGGCGACACGGGACGTCGGGTCCTGGGTAAGAATCGCGTCAAGAATGGCATCTGAAATCTGGTCCGCGACCTTGTCCGGATGCCCCTCGGAAACCGATTCTGAAGTAAAGATATAGTCCGACATTTCCATATGCGGGTCCTCCTCTTATTATGTGAAACTTAAGGAAATTTCGAATAAAAGAGTATATTTTATATCGCTATGGGGATGATTTGTCAAGGATGAAACAGGTAGACGGACGTACGGCATGGTTCGGGGGACATCAATATATTAAACTTTGCTCTCTGAAAAAAGTGCCGCGATCTCTTTCTTGAGAAAGAGATCGACTTCCTGAGCGGTGGCAAATTTGAGGGCGCGGGCCACGAGCTTTTCCGCCTCGCTCTTTGAGCAGCGGCGCAGTATCTTCTTTACCCGGAGGATGGATACTGCATTCATGGAGAGCTCATCGAATCCGAGCCCCAGGAGGATCGGCAGGTACTCCGATTCGCCGGCCATCTCACCGCATATGCAGGAGTCTATACCGGCGGCGTGTGCGGCATCCACCACCATTTTGAGCGACCGGAGAACCGCGGGGTGAAGTGGCTCGTAAAGACTGGAGAGGTGCTCGTTGGTCCGGTCGATAGCAAGGGAATACTGGATAAGGTCGTTTGTGCCGACGCTGAAGAAATCGACCTCACGTGCCAAAAGATCGGCGATGATGACCGCGGAAGGGATTTCGACCATGATGCCTATCTTGATCCACTCATCAAAGGTGATCCCTTCGTTTCTGAGCTCCTGCTTGACCTCTTCGAGAATGGCCTTGACCGCCCGGATCTCGCCAACACCCGAAACCATGGGAAAAAAGATGCGCACCTTGCCCAGTGCGCTCGCACGGAGGATAGCCCTGAGTTGGGGCTTGAAAATTTCCGGTTGGCGAAGCGACAGACGTATGGCCCTGAGCCCCAAGGCAGGATTCAGCTCATCTTCCAGATTTAAGTCGGCGACAAATTTGTCTCCCCCCACGTCAAGGGTGCGGATGGTGACCGGTTGGGGAGCCATGGCCCTTACCACCGCGGAGTAGATTTCAAACTGCTCTTCTTCACCGGGAAGCCCCTCCCTGTTAAAGTACAGCATCTCGGTCCGGTAGAGCCCTATCCCCTCGGCGCCATGATTCTTAAGGGAAGGGATCTCTTCCAGAAATTCGACGTTCCCCTTGAGGACTACCCTATGACCGTCGGTGGTCTCGGCAGGGAGGTCCTTGATTTTCAGGAGTTCCGCTTCCAGGTATTCGTAATGCTGCTTTCGCCGGAGATAATCCTGGAATGTGTCCCGATCCGGGTTTATCACCACTAGCCCGGTCGAGCCGTCTATGATCAGAACATCGTCATCGGTGATCTCCGATGTAACGCGCTCCAGCCCCACTACTGCGGGGACCTCCAGGGCGCGTGCAAGAATGGCGGAATGAGAGGTCTTTCCCCCCAGGTCGGTAACGAAACCTATCACCTTCACCTTGTTGATCTGCAACACATCGGCGGGTGAAAGGTCATGGGCAACGATGATTGACTGGCCTTCTCCTGCGTTCAGCGATTCCTGGAACTTGCCGGCCATAATGCGAAGAATCCGTTCCACCACGGTCTCCACGTCGCCGCAACGTTCGCGCAGATACTCATCCTCAATCCCGGCAAAAAACGACTGAAAATTCCGCAGGGTCTTTTTCAGGGCCGCCTCGGCGTTTATCATGTCGTTTTCAATAAATCCCAGCGTCTCCTTGACAAGCATACTGTCTTCCAGGATAAGGAGATGGGTGTCGATCACATAGAGATGCTCTTCTCCCTTATCAACCGCGAGCTGCTTTTTCAATGCCTTGAGGTCTTCTTTTGCCTTGTCGAGGGCGGTTCTGAACCGCTCGATTTCTTCCGGGAGCTGTTCCTTTGCCACCGCTCTTTCATGCACAACGACCCGGCTCCGGTCGGTTATGCGGACCTGGCCTATGGCAATGCCCGGGGATGCGCCTATCCCCTGCATAACCCTGTTGTTAATCTTCTCCAAAGCCATTGTTGATCAATTCTCCCAGGGTGGACATTGCATCCGCCTCGTCTACTCCCGTTATCTTCAGCTTGATGACACAACCTTTGGCGGCGGCAAGCATCATGATTCCCATGATGCTCTTGCCGTTCACCTCTATCCCTTCACGGTCGATCTTGATATCGGAGTTGAAGCGGATGGCGGTCTTGACCAGAAGGGCCGAAGCCCTGGCATGCAAACCCAGTTTATTCTTTATGAGAAATTCACGTTCGATCATTACATATATGGGGGGTCGGTTCCTGACCCCTTTTCCTTATTTTTTCAGATATTCACCAGCCACTATAATACTTTCCCGACCACACTGCTTCAACTTCTCAGCCAGTTCGCCAACACCGAACTTTGATCGGTCCGCGACAAACTTTATCATCATCGGCAGGTTAATACCGGTAAGCACTTCAATATGATTTTCCTGGAGGAACGACAGGCTCATATTGGAAGGGGTCCCGCCGAACATGTCGGTCATGATGATGACCCCGTCACTGTCGACCTTTTTTATGGCCCCGGCAATGGCTTCACGAATCAGATCAACCTGGTCATCCGGTTTAATGCTGACAGCCTCGACCCCTTCGATCTTTCCCATTATCATTTCGGCTGCGGCCAGAAACTCCTGTGCAATCCCGGCGTGCGCCACCAGTACAAGTCCGATCATTGTCATACTCCCTTTTCCGCATCACGGTGGGTAATCCTGAGATTGACATTTTTCCGTGTGAAGAAATCCCTTAAAGCCTCGACAACCACCACGGAACGATGTCTCCCCCCTGTACAGCCGATGGATACCGTCAGATAGGACTTCCCCTCGCGGCGATATCCCGGTAGGAGAAACTCCATCATATCCTGAAATTTCTCCAGAAAGATCCGCGTATCGGTTTTTTCCAGAACAAAGTCCCTTACCTTCGGATCGAGCCCGCTGAATTTCTTCAACTCCGGTATGAAATGCGGGTTCGGCAGAAACCGCACATCCATGACCATATCCGCTTCGAGGGGAATGCCGAAGCGGTAGCCGAATGACTCCAGATGAACGGTCATTTCTCTTGCGCCCTGTTCACCCTTGATGCGCGCGATTATCAACTCTTTCAATTGATGGACATTAAGTTCCGAGGTATCGATAAGAGTGGTTGCAATACGGCGCAATCCGGCAAGCTGTTCGCGCTCGAAGCGTATCCCCTCCGACACCGACCCGCTGTCCAATGCAGGGTGGCGACGGCGGGTTTCGGAAAAACGCCGGATCAGCACCTCATCGGTAGCATCAAGAAAAAGTATTTCCACGGAGTGTCCCGACTCCCCGATTTCCTGTATGACCTTCTCATAACCCTTGAGGAAATCGCGGCCACGGATATCCATGACCAGCCCCACATCGCGCACCCGCTCCTTGGCGTTGTCAACCAGCTCGATGAACGTCGGGAAGAGCGTGACCGGCAGATTATCGAGACAAAAAAAACCTTCGTCCTCCAGGGCGCGCACAGCATTCGATTTTCCGGAGCCGGACAGTCCGGTAATGATGAGTATCCGCATCTATTCCACCTCATCTCCAAGAGGACGGAGTTCGAGACGCGCCAGGAGCTTTTCGTGGAATTCCCGCGCGGAATGATAGCCCATACCTTTTAAAAGGAAATTCATGGCGGCGACTTCGATTATGGAAGTCAGGTTCCGTCCCGGACTGACCGGAATGCGCATATGCGGCAGGTCAACACCGAGAATGGTATAAACACGGTCGTCAATTCCCAGACGGTCATACTCCTGTGAAGGGTCCCAGTCAACCAGCTCCAGCACTAGGTCGATGATCTTCTTCTCGCGGATGGAAGCGATTCCATACAGGTCTTTTATGTTGATGATTCCAAGACCGCGGATTTCCATGTGATGATGGATCGCCTCGCCCGCCTGTCCGACAAGCGCCGCCGGCATCTTCTTTTTTATATGAACAATGTCGTCCGCTACAAGCCTGTGGCCACGGATAACCAGATCGAGCGCGCATTCGCTCTTGCCTATGCCGCTTTTCCCCAACAGCAGGACCCCAACACCCAACACATCCACAAGCACTCCATGAATGTGTGTGTTCGGCAGGAGCCTCTCTTCAAGGAATTTGGTTATCAGTGATATAAAGGTGGATGATCGAAGGGGGCTTACAAGAAGGGGTATCCCTGCATTCTCCATCGCCAGTTTCAAGAATCCGGGCGGTTCAAGCCCCCTGGTAATGATCACGCAGCAGAGCGGAAAAGAGCAGAGCTTGTCGATATTGGCAATGGCCTGTGGCTCGTCCATGCTGCGCAGGAAGGATATTTCCGTGTTCCCCAAAATCTGGACCCGGTCCATGTGAAGGAACTCGGTATAGCCGGTCAGGGCCAGACCCGGTTTCTGCAGGCGCGAACTGCCGATCCGGTTCGACAGTCCTTTCCTACCCGCGATCAGATGAAGCCCCAGACCGTATTCCTCGTCCTTGAGGAGATCGTCAATGGCAAGGTTGATGGTATTCAATAACGATTGTCCTGTTCCTGGATTATACTATGGATTGCAGCTGCGCCCGGCGCTTCAAGAAGGCTCCTGCGCACCGCCGGGTCTTTTAGTATTCGCGAGATCCGTCCCAGCATCTTCAGATGGATTCCGAAGGCGTCCTCGGGAGCAATCAGCAGAAAAAATAAAAAAGCTTTTTTCCCGTCAAGGGCATCAAAATCGACCCCTTTCGTGCTGCGTCCTAATGCCAGAACAAGACCTGCCGCCCCCTTCAGTTTGCCGTGGGGAATGGCGATCCCATCGCCGACACCGGTGCTTCCCAACCTTTCCCGCTCCAGCAGGACCTGGAATACATCCGAACGGCTCATTGGCGGGTGGCGTTCCTCAACCTTTGCCGCCAGTTCGAGAAGGAGCTGCTCTTTTGTCTCGGCCGCAAGGTCGGGAATGATGTCTTCTTCCTGCAAGAGCCCGTTGATTTTCATCTATAAATCCGTGACTGGTGACTCGGAAAAAGGGGATCGGATTTTCACCAGCTACCAGTTACCAGCTACCGCCTTTCACCCTTTTTGCGGTTCGATGAGGCCGTAATTGCCGTCTTTACGGCGGTAGACCACGCTTATGCTGTCGGTCACGGCATCGGTAAAGACCAGGAAATCCTTATGGAGGAGATCCATCTGCATGACCGCTTCATCCACCGACATCGGTTTTATGGAAAATGTCTTGGTCCTAATGACAACGGGCTCCTGCTGTTGATCGATGCTTTCAGCCGCCACGATACTTTTCTTTACCTGGCGGTCAAGGGATTCACTGGCGGGCTTGTGGTTCTTGATCCTCTCCTTGTACCGTCTCAATTGCCTCTCGATCTTGTCCACCACCGCATCAATCGCCGAATACATGTCGTTTGTTTCCTCGGACGCCTTGATGGTGATACCCTTGGCGGTGATGGTGACCTCGGCGCAATGGCGGATCTTTTCCACTGTCATAAAAACCTGGGCGACAACCGGCTCGTCGATATATTTATTAACCCGTTCCAGCTTTTCTTCCGCGTAGCTCTTCAAGGGATCGCTCGGATCCAGGTGCCTGAATGTCGTTGTTATCTGCATGATAATCCTCCTTTTGAATAAGTTTCAAGTTTCAGGTTTCGAGTTTATGCTTCAAACATGAAACTCAAAATAGTCTTTTGCGCTCCGATGACGAGCCGATGCGCAGCATTTCCCGATATTTAGTGACGGTGCGCCTGGCGATGTTTATATTATGGGTAGAGAGAAGTTCGGCAAGTCGCTGGTCGCTGTATGGCTTGCGGGGGTCTTCGCCGACAACGATCTCTTTGATCCTGTTCTTGACGCTTTCCGAGGCGATGAAATCGCCTTCATTGGTGGAAATGCCGCTGTTGAAGAAATATTTTAATTCGAACAACCCCTGGGGGGTCTGAATATACTTGTTAGTGGTAACGCGGCTGATAGTGGATTCATGCATCCCAATGTCCTCGGCAACATCCCTGAGAACCAGCGGCTTCAGAAACTCGATGCCGTGGTCGAGGAAGTTGCGCTGGAATTTTACAATGCTCTTGGACACCTTGTAGATGGTGCGCTGTCGCTGGTGGATGCTTTTTATGAGCCACATTGCGGATCGGACCTTGTCGTTGATATACTCCTCCGCCTTGGCGTCAAAATGCTGGCCGTTCTTTTTTTCATCAGCATAGAACGGACTGACGCGCAGGTTCGGCAACCCTTCGTCGTTCAAAACCACCACGTAATCCTCGCCGATTTTATGAACAAAGATATCGGGAGAGATATACTGGACGTCTTCCTGCCCAATGAGATGACCCGGTTTCGGGTCCAGGCCGGCGATCACCTTTGCAGCTATCAGGATATCGCCAATTTCAACGTTCAGAGTTCGAGCTATATGTTTATAATTGCGGATTTCAAGATCTTTCAGATGGTTCTCAAGAATCGCCTCAACCAGGCTCTCTCCCATTCCGAGATGCCGCACCTGGATCAACAGGGTCTCCTGCAGACCCCTGGCCCCTACTCCAACCGGGTCAAACTCCTGAATCCGCTTTAAGACTCCCTCCACAAACAACTCATCCGACTGGCAGGCGGACGCCACATCGGCAAGAGAGGCGCGAAGATATCCATCCTCGTCGATATTGCCGATTATTTCCGCCCCAATCCGGACTTCCTCTTCACTCAGCCTGGTCAGGTTCAACTGCCACATCAGATGGTCAATCAGGGTCCCCTTTTTTGTCAGGATATTCTCATAGGAAGGGCGTTCCTCATCATCGTTATAATGGTCACCTGCGCTATAGTTGTAGCCTTCTATATAAGAGTCCCAATCCGTTTCCTGCAAGGTGCCTTCGCCTGCAATCACCTCCTTGAACTCGGTGGATTCAGGCGTGGGGAGCTCTTCGGCCTCGTTGAGTTCTGCCTGCTCCACTTCCCTGATCTCCTCAAGCTCGGGCGTTTCCTCAAGCAACGGGTTTTCTTCCAGTTCCTGACGCACGACATCCTGCAGCTCAATCCGGGAAAGCTGGAGGAGCTTGATTGCCTGCTGCAACTGGGGTGTCATTACCAGCTGCTGAGTCAGTTTCATCTGTTGACGCATCTCAATTGCCATAAGCATTACACCTTTGAATAAACGATCTGCATCCAGCGCACTGCGTTCATCCCTACAATCGGAATTTTTCTCCCAGGTATATCTCTTTTGCTTTTTTGCTCTGTGCTATCTGTATCGGGTCTCCGTATTCCAGGACCTCTCCGGCGTTGAGTATGTAGGCCTTATCACAAACCCCGAGGGTTTCGCGAACATTGTGATCGGATATCATCACTCCGATACCTCTCTCCTTGAGGTCGTTTATGGTGTTCTGGATATCGATAACCGCTATCGGGTCGATGCCGGCAAACGGTTCATCCAGCAGTATGAAGCGGGGCTTGGTTACCAGCGCCCTGGCTATTTCCACACGCCGCCGTTCACCGCCGGAAAGAGCGTATCCCTTGCTCCTGGCAATATGTGTTATCCTAAACTCCCCCATCAGTTCTTCCGCGCGAACCCGGCGCTCGGCAGCGGAAAGGTCCAGGGTTTCCAGCACTGCCAGGAGGTTCTCTTCAACAGTCAACTTGCGGAATACCGATGGCTCCTGGGGAAGATAACTAATCCCTTTGCGGGCTCTCTGGTACATCGGAAGTTCGGTGATCGGTTCGCCGTCAATAAACACCTCCCCGCTATCCGGATGACAGAGCCCGACCACCATATAAAAAGTGGTGGTTTTACCTGCGCCGTTCGGTCCCAAAAGACCGACAACATCGCCGGCCGGCAATTCAAGGTCCACACCGTTGACTACCAAACGTTTGTGGAAACTCTTCTTCAGCCCTTTGCAGGAGAGAATGGCTTCAGGGGCTTGAGCTGCCATCTTTACCCTTCTGCCTGGGATGGATAATCACTGTCACGCGTTTATCCGGATCGCTGGTTACCTCGCTGCGCTGGGTATCGAAATAATAGGTGATCACCTTCCCGGCAACCTCACTTCCCTCCTGGTACAACCTTGGATTATCATCCAGAATTATTCTCCCACCATTCTGTTCATAAACAGCATGCCCGGATTGAGCCCTCCGGTTCCCCTGGATGATGCGCACATCGCCGAAGGCCTCGACCTTGTCGATGCCCTTCTCCTTTGCGGAATAGAATACAAGCAACCGGTCGCAATAAATGGTTATATCCCCCTGGTGGGCAGACACCTTGCCGGTGAAAATCGCGGTTTGATTCGTGTCGGTGGAGAGCGAATTCGATTTAATCTGGATCGGCTGATTCTTTCTGTCACTCCCCGTTAAACCCGCCGATGAAGCTGCGCCGGCAAACAAAAGAGAGAGAAGGATTGTAATGACGATTCGCGCGATCATTTGCCGGCACCCGGCGCGATATTGGCGGTCACACCGTTTAATATCCTGAAATTTTTCGTTTCCGGCTTGAACTCCATTCCGACCCCTTCCATTGTCAACTTACCATCGGTGAATCTGACCCGGCCGGACGACACGATAACCGAGCGGGCTGCGATATATTCAGCGTCTTCCAGGGTGAATTCCATCCCGGAAGAGCTTTTGGCAATTACCATCCCGTCCAGCTTGACATCCCTGGTAATATTATGATAATCGGCACGTGGCGCAGTCAGGGTGATATCCCCCATTTTACCGCCGGCAGCAACAGTCAGATGTACACCTGTCAGGTGAGTAACTTCCATTCTTTTATCAAATTCCGCCTTGTCGGCAACAAGGTCCCATTTCTT
>JBGQDJ010000089.1:0-8914 GCA_041495805.1 Geobacteraceae bacterium | reverse complement strand
CTGTTGTTCAAAGCCCCGGGCGGGGTCCAGCTAATGCCACCGGAGCCGTATCCGTAACCCCTGGTGAAGGTGCCAGAACCGTTATGTACAAAAGGCTGTCCGGACCGGTTCAGCAACCCTTCACCGCCGCCAAAGATGCCGGGCAGAGCCAGTTGCTGATGGACTTCCTTGACGGTGATCGTGTAGCAGTCTTCGGAGTCGCCGCATGTGGATGGGAATCCGAGGCTGACGGCATCGGCCTGGCTGTAGGGGACGTATGTGTAGTAGCTGGCCAGGGCGTTGGGAATCACGTTGGTCCAGGCGGTGGCGGCCTGGGAGTCCGGTGAGAGCAGCGGCCTGCTGTATTCCGGATTCTGCACGATGGGCGATGCTGCGAACGCCGACGTGGAGACGATGAATGCCGCGAGTACGGAGAGTTTCGAAAGCGCGGAGTTGAACGGTGATATTCTGGATGGGGAAAATCTCATGTCATGCCTCCATTTAAATGAATTACGATACCATACCAATCTAAATGCTGTTTATGCTGAATCTATCATGTATTACACAAATCGTACCATGTTTTAATATTGAATTTTCCTGTGAGATTCCAGGTGGGTAGCGCTTGGGGCGGCAATTATGCGTGAATCAGAAGGTGCCCGAAATTAATCGCAATAGTCCGATAGATGTTATGAATAAGTTGAGAATGCGTGGTTTGTCGTCCTGTAAAAAAATGCGGCTGTATGTATTTTTGCACCCCTCCCAAAGTGTTGGTTTAATGCAACCTGACGGCTTGTAACTGCGAGCCGGGGTCCAGCAATGGTAACGAATTTGTTCGCAAATTGAAACCAGTAGCCTCTCATCCGGAGTTTCGGGATGGACACTATTTATGGCTCCACTCCCCCGCCTGACGCTTTGCCTCTGCAATCTGGGTGGCAGTCATTGCTTGCTCAGCTTTTGTTTTGATGATCTTTCCTGCATTACCGGCCTTCTCACCGACCACTTCGGCCCAGAAGTACGCCTTAGGTATATCCTTCGTCACCCCCTGACCCAGTAAAAAGGCAAACCCCAGGGAGGCCTGGGCATCGGCATCCCCTTTTTCCGCTGCCACAAGATAATGCCTGACCGCTTCTTTATCGTCCTGCGGCACACCGGAGCCAGTGGCGTACATCTTGCCCAGGGTGCCCCAGGCGCGGGGGCTTCCCTGCTTTGCGGCAATACGAAGCCATTTAACCGCTTCGGCCTCATCCTTGTCTATCCCGGTCCCATAGGCGTATGCAATCCCCAGGGCGACCTGGGAATCGGCATCTCCCCTGGTCGCCGCCAATCGGAAATATTTTACTGCTTCCTTGGGGGACTTAGCGACACCTTTGCCGGTAGCATACATTCTCCCCAGGTTGAACTGGGCGTAGGTATTTCCCTTGTCAGCGGCCTTACACAGCCATTTTGCGGCCTCGGCATAATCCACCGGCACACCTTTTCCGTAATAATACAGATAGCCCATCTGTACCTGTGCCTGAACATTTTCTTTTTCCGCCAACGGTTTGAATTCATTAAAAGCCCCCTTGAAATCTCCCCGATTCATGGCTGCCATGCCGGTATCAAGGTCGGCATAAGCAGTGGAGTCCAGGCCGATCAATAAAATAATCAGCAGAAAGGGACGCAGTATCATCTAATCTTCTCCTTAAAATGGATTTGAAAAACTACTCATCTTTCGAATCAGCGCAAAACTCCATCAAAGATCTCATCGCATAAACGATGTGATCTCCCCCCTGGCAACCATATCATTGAACCTTTCCAGTTGCTCAGTTAAGAGGCGTTCCCGAATTTTCTGATAATACTCTTTAACAACAGGAGCTCCCCGCTGACCTCTTCTTTGAAAGGTAAGTTTCTTAAACGGGAGCAGTTTTATTTCCAGCTCATCCAAAATGGGCTTTATCTGTTTTTGCTGCTCCGGTGTCAGGGCCATCTCTTTTGTAAACCGTGCAAAGCTGACGGCCGGGTTATAGACGCTGACATGTTTCGCGGCAGGAGCGGTTTTTGTTGTAACTGCCGTGTTATTATCCGACACTTCCGCTCTTGCTCCTGGTGCACAGACAAGAACAGCAACTCCAAAACCGGCCGCAATAATATACTTTCCCATTATCTCCTCCTGGTGGTTAAATTGTGCCCGGAACTATTCCCTGATAGCAACTATTGTAAATAAAGTATAACACGCTTTCCGTATGTCCGGAGAAAAAGGGGATTAATTCCCGAGGGTTTTGTGGAGGTTGCAAGGCTGCAATTTAACCCCACCTCTTCTGAAGAAACACCCCAAAATCCTCTCTAATCTTTGAATTTTGCTTCACCCCCATTTTTTAAACTCCACCAGGCAGGACCGCACCTTTAACGGCACTTTGCTTCTCTGCAGCCGGAGATTTTCGCGCTCGGCAATGGCAAGTGTTGTAAAATAGCTCCGCCACAAGGCCTGGAATCGCTTTTCCGCCGGGGTCAGCATCACCCGACGGAGATCGTTGCTGCGGCGGTTGAGGCAAACGCGCAGTCATAGATGCAATTGTTGGTCATAAGGAGTTTGAGGAGGGAGACGTAGCGGCCGTCGCTGGTCCAGGAATGGCAGATGCCGCAGGAAGCTGCATTGCCTACGCCGTCGCGGTTGCGGCGGAAGCTCCCGCTGGAGGCGCAGGAAACGTCGTATTTCGCCCCTTCGGCCAGTATTTCCAGCTTCTCCATAATGTCGGTCGCCACGGGCATAGTTCACCTCCGGAAGGGCTTTTGAGGAGGATAGCAGAGGCCTGCGACATAATACGTCATTTATGAAAATCAGCGGGGTTGATGTAACCGCAGTTTTTTATGGATTTATTTCCAGGAGCCGCATGAGTCCGATGAAATCGTCATCCGACCAGCCTGCGGCCATCCCCTGGGCGTAAATTTTATTAAGATGCACGGTTTGTTCGAGCGACACCGAGAGTTCGGCAGCGGTCTCCAATGCCAGGCGAAGGTCTTTTGCCATATGTTTGAGGGAAAACTGCGGGGTGTAGTCACGCTGTCGCAGCTTGGGCTCTTTAAGGTCGGAAACTCCGGAACGGGAGGCGTTTCGAGTCAGTGCACCGAAATAGACATCATCCGGGATTCCCGCCGCCCGGCACATGGTCAGGCTCTCGCACAGACTTTGGGCGACACCTGCAATGTTCATGTTCATCGCAAGCTTAAGGGTTGATGCGGAACCTAGGCGACCGATATGAAAGATGGCGCTCGATATGGGTTCGAGGATTGGTCTTGCCATTTCGATGACTTCCAGCTCGCCACCCAGATAGTAAACGGTTTGCCGCTGCTCCGCGGCTGGTTTGCTCCCCGTAAAGGGTGCTTCCAGAAACAATGCACCTGTTCGCTGAACCTGTTCGGCAAAGAGTTGCGTCCATTTGGCGGAAATCGTGCTCGACTGGATCACCACTGCTCCGGGGAGAAGCATGGCCTGAATCTGATCCAGGACTGACTGCACTGCCGGGGGATCGGCAACGACGATAAAGATTGCCTCCGCTCCTTCCACCGCCTCCTGAATGGATGCATGAAAATTGGGGAAATCTTTGGGCGTCCGGTTCCAGCAACGCACGGCATGGCCATCAGCGATCAGATTTTTCGCCCAGGCGCTTCCGATTATGCCTAATCCTAAAACTGAAATCTTCATCATTTAAATTCTCCTTTCTTGATTATGGAAAATCAACGAGATCGGAAAAACAGTGGGGACTCCGTGGAGTATCGATATCCAAACAATTGAACCCTCTTTTATTCCTCATTTATTTCCACGATCCTCCCACCGGGTAGCAGGCGGAAATGGTGGCCGCGCCAGCGAACCATATTTCCTGCAAAGGCGAGCCCCCAGGTGGCGAAGGCGAAGATGTCGCGAACCGGCAGGAGCCAGAGCCAGCGGGGGAATACGCCGTCTCTGAGATAATGGCGGCTGAATGCCAGGACCGTCAAGCTGCGCACCGTATAGAGAAGAAGGGCAGCAACCGCACCGGCGGTTGTAAAACCGGAGACGACCAGGGCAAGAAGCGCGGCCGGGAATGGCTGGGTGAGGCCCGAGGCGAGGTAACCGCCCGGCCGGGAGGCGCGCATGGTGCGCGCCCAGCGCAGTTGCCTGGAGAGGACCGTTGAAATGTCTTCTCGGTGTATGACGCTTTCGACAAAATAGTCGGAGAGCGCCAGCCGCCAGCCGGCACGATGGACCTTGTTTCCCAGCTGATAGTCATCGGCCAGGTAATCGACCAGCGCCGGGAAACCGCCGATCTTTTCCAAGGCTTCCTTTCGCACCGCCATGGAGGCTCCAAGAGCGAAAGAGAGCCCCTCCAGCTTAAGGGCAACCATGACGTTGGGGACCATCTCCGCTGTAAATCCCATCGCCTCGATGGCAGTAGCTGCTCCTGGAATCGCCGAACTCCGGTAGAGGGAGGTCACAAGCCCTACCCCTGGATCGGCAAAGGGGGCGCAGACTTCCCGCAGGTATCCGGTTCCGACCCTGATGTCGCTGTCGCAGACGATAACGATGTCATGTTTTGAAATTGGCAAGGCATTGATAAGGTTGCAGACCTTGTAATTGGGGCCGTAAATACGGCCGTCCACCACCAGTTCAATATCCACGGCAGGGAAATCTGAACGAAGCTTTTCTATGACCGGTATTGCCGGGTCTGCCGGTGAAGCAGCGGCAAAAATAATCTGAAATTCCGGATAATCCTGGCAGCAGAACGAGGCGAAATTATTGTAGCTATCCGCGTCCATCCCTTTCACCGGCTTGATTATGGTGACCGGCGGCGTATGAGTGGCCTCTTCTCTCGTGCGGTTGAAAAAGGTGCGTGCGCAAAAGAGGGAGATAATGGCGTAGGCGAGGGGAGGGGCAATTAAAAGGAATGGAAGGATCTGCCGAATCATGTGTGTACCTTATCTATAAGCAGAACATACGGCGCGGACGAAGGGAGGTTGATCCGACGGTTCAGACAGACATTGAACTCCGCGGGAGGAAGGGCGGCAGCCCATTTCTCTACCGCATCCCCCTCTTCAGCGCCTCCGGAATGACCTGTGTAGATACATACAGTGATGACTCCGCCGGGGATGAGCAGTCCGGCAGCCTGTTCCAGAGCGGCCAGGGATGTATCCGGATGGGTGATGATTTCCTTGTTCCCGCCTGGGAGGTAGCCGAGGTTGAATACCGCCGCATTGAGAGGCTCTCCCACTAACTCGGCGAACCGTTCGTGGCTGCTGGCAACCAGTTTCACCTGCGCCAGGCAGCCTGCCTCCGAAAGGAGTATCCGGGTGTTTGCAAGGGCATCTTCCTGTATGTCGAAGGCCCAGACCTTGCCGCCTGCCCCGACCAGACGAGCCAGGAAGAGGGTGTCATGGCCGTTGCCGCAGGTGGCGTCCACCACGCGGTCACCCGGCTTCACCCTTTCATTCAGGAAGAAGTGGGAGAGTGCCACTGCACCGCGCAAACTCTCCTTAAACATTCAAGCCTCACCCGTTGGATCCCGTATCGCAGCAATATTCCTGATACAGTGCATTCGCAAACTATCACAGCCCGGCAATGAAATCAACAGCACACTCTTTCGCAGGTGAAGGCAGGCAATGATATAAGTGCATATCATGTTACAGTAATGAAAAATGATATACCTTTTCGCGAAAATATGTTAAAAACTCAGATTGTTTTTATTAAATTGCTTATCTCCGGGCCTTGGCGGCCCGAGAGTTTTTTTGACGTTCCGGCAAGGAGAGCCACAGTTGATGAAATCCAGCAAACTCCCCATTTCCTACGCCCTGACATCATTCAACGGCACATCCGCGGCAATGGACCGGAGCCAATCGGCAAGGACCGCCAAGGTCCATCACCTGCCGATATCCATCGAAAAAAAGAAGGAAGAAGAGGCGAGGAGCATACTCGATACGGTCATCGAGCGCAGCCGCGATTTCTTCTACCGCGAACAACTCCCCCAGGGATACTGGTGGGCGGAGTTGGAATCCAACTGCACCATAACCGCCGAATACATAATGCTGTTCCATTTCATGGGGATCGTGAAAAAGGAGCAGGAACGGAAGATGGCCAATTATCTCCTTAGCAAGCAGACCAGCGAGGGGTTCTGGACTATCTACCACGGCGGCCCCGGTGATCTCTCCACCACGGTCGAGGCATATTTCGCCCTGAAGCTGGCCGGATATTCGGCCGATCATCCGGCAATGGCCAAGGCCCGCGCCTTCATCCTGAAAAAGGGTGGGATAATGAAGTGCCGCGTCTTTACCAAGATATTTCTCGCACTGTTCGGAGAATTTGCCTGGTTCGGCATTCCTTCCATGCCAATCGAACTGATGCTCTCCCCCAACTGGGCCTATTTCAACATGTACGAGCTTTCCAGTTGGTCGCGGGCGACAATCATCCCACTTTCCATCGTCATGACCAAGCGGCCGGTCAGAAAGCCCCCCCCCTGGTCCAGGGTGCAGGAACTCTACCTTCGTCCGCCACGGCCGACAGATTATACCTTCACAAAAGAAGACGGAATACTGACCTGGAAAAACTTCTTCATCGGCATTGACCACATGCTCAAGCTCTATGAAGGGAACCCGATCCGCCCTTTCAAGAAGAAAGGGATGGCCATGGCTGAAAAATGGGTGCTCGATCACCAGGAGACGACCGGTGACTGGGGAGGAATTCAGCCTGCCATGCTCAATGCGGTACTGTCGCTCCATTGCCTGGGCTATGCCAATGACCACCCCGCCATTAAAAAAGGGCTTGAAGCGTTGGCCAATTTCTGCATCGAGGACGATGATGTGCTGGTCCTCCAGTCCTGCATTTCCCCGGTATGGGACACAGCCTTGGCAATCAAGGCGCTGGTCGATTCAGATGTCCCCGCGGACCATCCTACCCTGGTAAAGTCCGCCCAGTGGCTTATGGACAGAGAGGTGCGCATAAAAGGAGACTGGCGGATAAAATGCCCTGAACTAACACCGGGTGGGTGGGCCTTTGAATTCCTCAATGACCACTATCCGGATGTGGATGATTCCGGATTCGTCATGCTGGCTATCAAGAATGTCCTGGTCAGGGACCAAAAGGCGAAAGAGGAAGCGATCCAGCGCGGCATCACCTGGTGTCTGGGGATGCAGAGCAAGAACGGTGGCTGGGGTGCGTTCGACAAGGACAACACAAAGCATCTCCTCAACAAGATTCCCTTTGCCGACCTGGAGGCCTTGATAGATCCGCCAACCGCGGACATTACCGGCAGAATGCTGGAGCTGATGGGTGAATTCGGCTATTCGAAAGAGTTCCCTGCTGCCTCGCGTGCCATTGAATTCATCAGAAAGATCCAGGAACCGGAAGGCCCATGGTGGGGCCGCTGGGGAGTGAACTATATCTACGGGACCTGGTCGGTCCTCGCCGGTCTTGCCGCAATAGGTGAAGATCTCACCCAGCCTTACATCAGAAGGGCGGTAAACTGGCTCAAGCTGAAGCAGAACATGGACGGAGGGTGGGGTGAGACGTGCGAATCCTATCACGACCGGGCACTGGCCGGTGTGGGCGAAAGCACGGCTTCCCAGACCGCCTGGGCGCTCCTCTCCCTCATGTCGGCGGGAGAGGTCAATTCCGTGAATGTTGCCAAGGGTGTTCGTTATCTGACCGCGAGGCAGAGACATGACGGCACCTGGGATGAGGAGCAGTACACCGGCACCGGTTTCCCCAAGTTTTTTATGATAAAATACCACATTTACCGCAACTGTTTCCCCCTGATGGCGCTCGGCACATATCGAAACCTGACCATGGAAAAGGGATAATCCATTTACATATGGTTCAAATTTAATGTATGATTCCGTAGGGGCGGGGTTTAAACCCGCCCCTACTTCAGTTTCAAAGAGAGTTTATGAAAGTTTTTGTCACCGGCGCGACCGGTTTTATAGGAGCGAGCCTGGCAAGGGAGTTGCTCAGGGACGGTTACGAGGTCAGGGCGCTGGCCCGACCAAAATCGGACCGGCGCAACCTGCAGGGGCTCGACCTTGAGATCTGCGAAGGGGACCTGCGGGACCGCGATTCCCTGGAAAAGGGACTCAAAGGATGCGAGATCCTTTTTCATGCAGCCGCCGATTACCGCCTCTGGACTCGCAATCCTGATGTGATGTACGAGATCAATGTGGGGGGTACCCGCAACATCCTGGAGGCCGCGCTTAATCATGGTCTTTCCAGGGTGGTCTACACGAGCAGTGTCGGCGTTCTGGGGAACCCCGGCGACGGTCAGCCGGGGGATGAAGTGACTCCGGTCACCCTTGCCGACATGGTCGGACACTATAAAAAAAGCAAGTTTATCGCCGAACGGGAAGCGGAGAGCTTCCTAAAGAGGGGGCTCCCTCTTGTCATCGTAAACCCTTCCACACCGGTCGGAGAGCTTGACATCAAACCGACTCCGACCGGCAGGATCATCGTGGATTTTCTCAACCGCAGAATGCCTGCATATCTGGACACCGGGTTGAATATCATCGACGTGGAGGATTGTGCGCGAGGGCATATTCTGGCTGCGAAGCTAGGGTGCATCGGCGAGAAATACATTCTCGGCAATGAAAACCTGACCCTGCATCGGATATTTGACATGCTGGAAGAGATAACCGGCCTTGCGGCGCCGCGGGTGCGCCTTCCGTATACGCCGATACTCCTTGCCGCATACGTCAATGAAGCGATCTCCCGCTGTACGGGGAAAGAACCGCTTATTCCCCTGGCAGGGGTTCAGATGGCGAAGAAATTCATGTTTTTCGATCCATCCAAGGCGGTGCGGGAGTTGGGCCTGCCGCAGAGGCCCGTTGCCGAGTCGCTGCGCAAGGCGGTTGCATGGTTCCGCGACAATGGATACGTGAAGTAGTTTCCATCCGGAAACGGCCCTTTTCCGCTCTGGCGGTGTCAATCTTCGGGCTTGCT
>JBGQDJ010000088.1:0-8937 GCA_041495805.1 Geobacteraceae bacterium | reverse complement strand
GCCAAGGATTACGCCATCTTCATGCTCGATGCGGATGGGAACGTGACCAGTTGGAACGAAGGAGCCAAGCGGCTCAATGGGTGGGAAGCGCAGGAAATCCTGGGGAGTCACTTTTCTCGGTTCTACCCGGAGGGGGCCGTGGCTGCGGGTCGCGCCGCCGAGGAACTTCGGATTGCCGCTTCCGAGGGGCAATTCAGCGAAGAAGGAATACGCGTGCGCAAGGACGGCACGGAGTTCTTTGCGGATGTTTCCATCACCGCTATTCATGACCAGAACGGCAAGCTGCGGGGGTTTGCCAAAGTTACACGCGACATCACCGAACGCAAGCGGACCGAAGATATCTTGCGCAATTCCCATAACGAACTGGAGGCGTGTGTTGAGAAGCGCACGGAAGAGTTAAAGAATCTGAACGATACCCTGGAGGAGCAGGTCATTGAGCGGACCGCGCAGCTCAAATCCGCCAACGAGACGCTGCTTGCCTCGCGCCGCGCCGCCCTCAACCTCATGGAAGACGCGGTCATCGCCCGGAAGCAAGCGGAGGAGACGAGCACCGAGCTGCGGCTTGAAATCGAAGAAAGAAAACGGGCGGAGGAGTCGATACGGGAGAGCGAGCTCTTCTACAGCCAGACCCTTGAGTCGATCCCCGGCATGGTATTTACCACGCGCCCTGACGGCTACTGCGATTTCCAGAGCCGGCAATGGGTCGAGTTCACCGGGGTGCCGATGAAAGAGCACCTGGGGGACGGCTGGAACAGGCTCCTCCACCCGGACGACCGGCCCCGCGCCTATGACGCCTGGCGGGCGGCCGTGGATGGGAAGGCGCCCTACGACCTGGAGTACCGCGTGAGGCGTCATGACGGGGAGTACGAGTGGTTCAAGGTGATCGGCCGCCCCATCCGCGATGCAGCCGGGCAGATCGGCAAATGGTTCGGCGTCGCGGTCAACATGGAAGCCAACAAGAGGGCCGAGGAGGAGTTGCAGGTGGCGAAGGAGGAGGCGGAGTCCGCAAACCGCGCCAAGAGCCTCTTCCTCGCCAACATGAGCCATGAGCTGCGCACGCCGATGACCGGGGTCCTCGGCATGCTTGAAATAGCGCGAAGCGGCCACCTCGACGAAAAACAACGGGAGGCGATCTATACCGCCCACATGTCGGGCCAGTCGCTCCTCATGATCCTCAACGACATTCTCGACCTGACCAGGATCGAGACAGGAAAGCTTGCCATCAAAGAGAATTCTTTTGCCATGCGGGAATGCATGACGGGCGCGGTTGATATTCTCATCCCGGCTGCACGGAAAAAGGGGCTTGACCTTCACTGGTCGATAGCGGAGGAGATGCCCGAAACCCTGCTCGGCGACAGAATCCGCCTCCAGCAGGTCCTCACGAACCTGGTCGGCAACGCCGTCAAGTTCACGGAAAGGGGAAAGGTGGAGGTAACGGTCACGGCCGGCAGCGAAACTGCCGACGGGAAGAGGGAGATCACCTTCAAAGTCAGCGACACCGGCATAGGTATCCCTGCCGAGAAAAAGGAGCTGATTTTCGAGGCATTCAACCAGGCCGATATTTCCCATAGCCGTCAATACGGCGGGACCGGTCTGGGACTCTCTATCAGCAAGGAGCTGGTGGAACTCATGGGTGGCGCCATCACTCTGGAAAGCGTGGAGGGGAAGGGGAGCAGTTTCAGCTTCTCTATCCCTCTCCTTGGGGCAAGCCCGGAGAGCGCATCCGCGCCCGAAACCTCAACCGCCCCTCCCGCGGAGGCCGCCGTATATACCGTTGCCGAAAAGGGGAAGGCTCGTCTTCTAGTAGCCGAGGACGACGAGGTTACCAGGAAGGTCCTCGGATTCATGCTCCAGAGGTCCGGCTTTGATTACGAATTTGCCATGGACGGACGGAAGGCTGTCGAGATGTGGGAGCAAGGGGGGTACGACCTTGTCGTTATGGACGGACAAATGCCGGTCATGGACGGCTTCGCCGCGACAGCCGCCATACGCGAACGGGAGCGGGAGCGTGGGGGGCACATCCCCATACTCGCGATGACGGCCCATGCCCTCGAGACAGACAAGGAGCGATGTCTGGCCTGTGGAATGGACGCATATGTCTCCAAACCGATTGACTTCAAGAAGTGCATGGAGGTGATCCGGGGACTACTTGGGCAAGGCGGACGGTAGGGAGATCACTGCTGATCGGATGAGCTCCCAGTGATCTGTCCGGATTCGTGGGGTTGTCTTTTCCGACGGGCCGGCGACCACCTGCTTCCGGCGCAGGTCATAACCTGGGCGATTGCAACCATTGTAAGAGCGAAAAGCGGAGTGAACAGGATGTACATCACCGAGAGGATGAAACGCCTTTGTCGGATGGCTTCTCCCTTCCAGATTTTGTAGGGGGACCAGGCGGCATTGCTCAGGAGTTCCCAGTCGGTCATGTCCCTGTTGTTGGCCACGAACTCCTTTATATCATCTCTCAGCTCATCACGGGGACCGACTACGATCACTTTCTGCTTCGCTTTGCTTATCCTGTGCGTCACCGTCCACTGACCGCGCCAGTTGTCGTAAACGAAATAGACCACTATCGATGCAATAAGGGCGATGGCCGCAACCTTCCCCCAGAGTATAGCACAATCTCTCTTCTCCTTCTTCCTTATCCTCGGCATGATTATCAGGACGATAAAGGCGGCGACGATAAACCTCGCAAAGTTTACCAGGTCACCGGCCTTATCGCTGCCCGGAGAATAAGGGGGGTCCACACCGATGCTGCTTACCGTTCCTATTATAAACGCCGCAACAGGGAGCAATTTTTTCCATATCGGCACTGTTTCGCTCAGCTTGACAAAGAACTTCTGCCAGGAAGTTTCCGGCATTTACTTCTCCTTTACAATGACGACGCATTAATATCATGGGAGCAGGAGATCATATCCGTCCCTCGCTTTTTCCTTTTCCACCTCGATCCGCCTCATCCTGTTCAGCGGCGGTTCGGGTTCACCCGGTTTGCCCGCCCATATGAGATACCAGCTGGCGGGAAGTTTCTTATGGGCAGGGCTGCTCACCCCATCGAAACCGGTGGGGGGCATGATCTCCTTTTTAAATGCGTAAATACCCAATTTGTAGTAGACATACAGTCCGTCCACCTTCCTGCTTTCCTTTTTCGTCCGCACAATAACGTCAACATCGTCACCCAGTCCCCTGTTGCTTTTGCGGCAGTTGTCAGCCTTGATCTTCAGGTCTTCGACGACCCCCTTGACAATGGAAGCAGCCATCTTCCCATCGGGCTCGCCGGCAGCGGAGGCGAGCATCCTGAAATCGCCCTCAAGGCTCTCCCTGTAGGCTTCCGAGACAAACTCACCCCAATGCCAGCGGCTGCTCAGGTAATCCAGGTCAGCCTTGGCTCCGCCTGCACTTTTGGCAATCTGCGGGGAGTTCTTCTCCAGCCTGTGCGCCACCGCTCCAAGGCACCGGGAGATCGCCCCCAGCGAATCTTTCACCAGAAAATTGTTTTCGCTGTCCCGCCACGGTTTTTCTTCACAGCTTTGCAATGCATGTCTGATCAAATCGTCATTCGATGCCTCGTGCAAGCCTTCGAGGCGGATCAGATATCGCCCGGGCGGTGCTGGTTTGATAAGGGCACGAACGGTAATCGTGTATAGCCCCGCGGATTCGGCCAGGATGTCGACCTGCTGGGTCCCGATGTTTGACGCTATGCTGCCGAATGCGCTGATCCTCTTCTTGTCGGGCGAGAAAACAGTCGCCGTCACCGCCACCCCCTGTTTCTCGATCTGAACCGCAGCTGATTGCCAGGCATTGAGTTTCAGGGTATAGGAGTGGAGTTCACCGACAGAAATGGTTTTATCAATTCTCTTGTCCAAAACCAACGGTTCGACTGCAATCTCCGATTCCACAGCTGTGCTCTCCGGCCCGTGGGGGGGTGAAGCGGCGTTGATCGTAGCAGGGTTAAAAAGAAAAGATGTAAGAAGGGAGACAATGGCAAGGTATGCGATCTTCCCCGGGATTTTTCCGATCGTCTTCATATTTGATTCTCCCCGGCCGGTTCATTAAACTGACTGAAATCACGCCTGTCCGGCCACAATCCGTATGCTTCATAGGATATGCATTCCTGATGAAATCTATAGCATAAAAATATCTTCCGTCAATCAATGCAATATCGCAAATTTGGGAATTGCCAACCCAGCCTTTTCGGTTACTCTTAAATGAACCGGGAATTCAGCTAACCCTTACCGCTGATAAAGGAAAAGAGGATGCGAGTTACCATGAAGGCATCACTATACAAATATTCAGGTTTTGCGGCAATTGCGCTGTCGTTAATCGGCTGTGTCCCCAGGAATCCCCATGACACTGCCGGCATCTTCCGCTTTCTGGTCACCCAAAGGGGATGCATTGCAGGCAAGGTGACCGACTCGATTACCGGCAGAACCGTTTCGGGGGCTACGCTTGAGATTATGCCTGTAATTCCGGGTGCGAAGATATCCACGGATCAGGCCGGTTTCTATTACGCCGAATTCCCCGGTGGAAACTACAGCCTCAGGTTTACGAAGCCGGGATACCACTCAAGCGGAAAGGCCTTTCTTCTGAACCCCGGCGACACGGCCGGGTGGGACGTCTCTCTCGAACCGACCGCGCAGGTGATCGTCAATGCCGGGAAGCCGTTGACCGGTGCAGCTCCGGGATCTATGGTGACACTCAAGGCGGAGGTTATTATAAGGGACGGTTCGACTCTAAAGGGAATGCGCTGGGAGGCGCTTCGAGATGAGGGAGGGGTGACAGCGGGAATAAACGATGGGAATGGACGGGTTGTGACGGTGGCGCTTCCGGGAATAAATGCCTACAAAGCCTCTCTCCTCTATCATCTTGGGAAGGACGGAAGGCTCCTTGACCGTTGGGTGGTGGTGGGTCTGGTTCCCGCCGATTTGCGGGAGGCGGGTAGGATCACCATGAAGGTTACGGCCACCACCTCATCGGGGAGCTATACGGACAGCGTGGATATCGTTGCCGGTCTTGACTCCTTTGCCGACGTGAATCCCGGCCTGCAAAACGTGGTCATAGGGAAGCCGCTTTTCCTCCAGGGGAAGTTCCGACAAGCCTATAGCTGGTCGCTGGCCGGCCCATCCGGTTCAGGCGCCATTCTGAAGGATTCAACTATGGCGAACCCATGGTTCATACCCGATATCCCCGGCAGATACAGAATCAGCGAGGGGGGCGAGGCTAGGCTTACGATTTACGCAGGACTCTGGAACGGCGTGGTTGTCGCAAGTGAGAACGAAGCAAGAGAACGATGGGTAGGCTTGAAGGGGTGTTATTGCCACTCCAGCGGGGGGATCTCGTCAAAGTTCGTCGCGTGGCGAGACTCCGGACATGCTGAAATATTTACAAGATGTGTCAACACGGTTTTTCGTTATGATGAACAATGCACAAGGTGTCATTCAGTCGGCTTCTCAGGGAAAACCGCTGACGACGGCATAACATCGGCTCCCGGCTACCCCGCCTTCCGCGGGGACTCAAACTTGTGGGACATGGGCAAGGAGCCCCCACAGGTCGTACCGAAACCGACCAAAACCAAAAATATCATCGACAAATATCCGGATGTGGCAAGACTCGCCAATGTCCAGTGCGAAAACTGCCATGGCCCCAATAAAAGCGAGGCCCACAAGAGCTTGACAAAGACAGGCGCGCCCGAGCGCATCTCGCTCAAACCCGAGGTGTGCGGAGTCTGTCACGACCGGTCAAGGGGGGACTTGAGCTACGATGAGTGGTATGAGAGCAAACATTCGAACTCCCACCTGGCAATGGAAACGGGAAGCGTCGAGAAGCGAGGCGAATCCGCGGGGGATTGTGGACGTTGCCACACAGGGCAGGGATTTATCGCCTGGATTGGCCGGGGGAAGCGGACGGCAACATTGGCCGCCGTCGCAAAGGTTAATGAAGCCAGTGACCTGGCTTCCCTTGGACTCTCCGAGGAGAGGGCCGAGCCGATTACCTGCGCGGTCTGCCATGATCCCCATTCCGCCGGGAATTCCTTTCGTTCGGACAGGGAAAAGGTGCCCGTCCGCGGCTTCGACGCCGGCAGGATGCTCCCTGTTGAATTCAGAGATGAGCAGCCCGGGCGGGGCTCGATCTGCGTAGCCTGCCATAGCACGATGGGCGGCCCCCACAACGACACCACAATTCCCAGGCTGAGTTCCGCATTAACGCCACATGCAACCCAGGCAGACGTCCTGTTCGGACGGAATGCCTTCTTCATCGAACCCGGCGTCTATAAAAGCCATGGCCGGATCGAGGACAGCTGCATCTGGTGCCATCTGAAACCGGTCCCCAAGGCATCCGAATATGGATACCCGCGCGGCGCCGTGAATCACTCGTTGAGGCCGGACGTCGGCCTCTGTTCCCAGTGCCATAAGGGGTTTGACCGGGTTGACCTGATGGATGCAACAAAAGGAGATCTGGATATCCTGAATAAAGAGCTGGAAGATGCGATAAAGTCGGAGATGGGCGTAAAAGGGGGGATACGGCTTGCCCCAAGGTCAAAGGGGGAGGCGGACACAACCCTCTCTGCCAATGTAATCCGGAAGGTCTCCCTCGTGGAAATTGCCAAGGAGATGGGGGTGGAGATAACCACGTCAGGGAAGAGCTACAAAGTCTCCCTGGCGGATATAAGGGAGGGGGAAACCCTCTTGATGGAGACCGCGTCAGGAGAGGTAATTCTCAAGTCCGCCTGGAATTATTTCCTTGTGAGGAACGATGGAAGCAGCGGGGTCCATAATCCCAGGTACGTCTCGGAGTTGCTTGCGGCGACCATAGGGAAATTGAGGGGGCTGCGCCGTTAACAATAGTGCAGCTTCCAGCGGACAGCACTCAATGGGCGCTGTCCGCTGTTCACTGTCCGCTGTTCACTGTTCACTGTCCACTGCTTTACTGGTACTGGATATAGAGCGGTTGAGGATCAAGCCTGAGAACCTCTTTGGGGGGGAGGAGCGGGTCCCCCTTTTTCGTGTCGTTGTGATAGAAGAGCTTGAACCCTGTGTACTGTACCGGTTCCGCCACCACATAGCTCTTGTATGAGCTCCGCTTGAGCCATGGCGCGCCCCAGCCGTCCATGTTCATGACCATCTGCACCTCCGGCCGGAGTATAATCTTCCGTGCGTTGGTGACGCCGTTTTTTGTGAAACGGTGGACAATAAAGACCTTCGGCGGGATGTTGTATTTCTTCACCAGCTCCATGAGATACCCTGAAACATAGTTTAGATCGGCCGCATCATAGGTGCCGATCTTGGTCCCCGGTATCTTGCCGCTCTTGATCAGGTTGAATTCAGGGTCGATCCCCAGATGGACGTCCGGGTTTTTAAGGAGCCACTCGAAGCGGGGGAGAATGGTCCTGATGTCGTCATGGCCGGTCTGGATGTCGATGAAAAGGATGGCCTTGGCTTCCTGTGCCCATCCGTACACCTGGTTAATGGTGGCGTCGGGCATCACCATCCGGTACTTCCCGGCCTTGCCCGGAATTCCCTGGGCCACTACCGCGATCAGGTGCAGGGCTGGCTGCACTGGATGCGACGGGTCCGCCTTTTCCCACCGGGCGGCCTCTATCTTGAGCCTCCGCAACATTTCATCCTTCGGCAACTCACCCAGAGCCCCCATCTTTTTTGAAAGGGGATTGCCGTAATATGCCACGATCCGCTTCCGTGGGAGGATCGATCCGGGGAGGGGTGTGGGGCACTTCACCGGCCAGCCGCACTGCCGTGCAAAATCGGGGTCCTCACCTGTTTTGTACACCACCTTGGGAGGAGCGTTTTTTCCCTTCTTTGCATTTTTTTCCCCGGCAACTTTCGGAGCAGCCTCTGTAACGGCACGAGTTGCGCTGGTTGCCGTTGGAAAACTCGCTGCCTCAGGAGTAGCGGTGGAATGCTGCGCGAAGGTTGCCTTTGCCTGGGTTGCGGGGGGAGCTGCGGCGTTCTGCGTTGACTGGTTCGCCGGCTTGTCCGCGGGTTTTTCTTTTCCGCATCCTAGCAGTATAAGTATCAGAACCGAAGCTACCGACAGCCGCAATATATTGTTCCGGCTTGATTTGGAAATGAATGAAAACACCACTAAATACTCCTTTAGACAAAAGTGCGCGTCACGGTCTGTCATTCCAGGCTCTTTACACGAAAAAAAGAGCGGACAAGAGGAATGGCCGACCGGCAGAGCGTTATGTTGATTTAAATTGTGTCAACGGATTTGAACGGACCTGTATCGGCGACGAGAGGAGCTGACTTTCGCCATCAATGACTTGCATGCGTGGTCTCTAATCATTCACCTCAAATTAGCTCTATGGTCTCGAAGTGATAATAACCTGTCCATCATTCCCGTGTCAATAGGAGACAGGCTGAAGGCTGTGGAAATACAGGTTGATAGGCTGAAGACCGAAGGCTGAAGTAAAGGCGCAAACCCTTCTTCCTATCTACCTTCAGCCTTCTACCTTCAGCCTGTTTTTACTGCGCCATCCGCTTCAGGACCTGTTGCAGCCTCTTCAACTCTTCGCCGTAACCTCCCCACTCTCCCTGTCGTTGCAGATTGACGGCCCTTTCGTATATCCCCATGGCTTCCCTGGCAAGATCGGGGAGAGATGTCTTCATCTCCACGCTAACTACCTTGGCAGTACCGGCTGGTGCTCTTTTCCCGCCGAAGAGCCGTTCCAGCGCAATCTCCAGGTTTTCCTCCATGACCACCTCATCCCCATAGGCGACAATGACCCTGCGCAGTTCGGGAAGGCCACCCTTGTCCGCTGCCGCGAGATAGAGGGGCTGCACATAGAGGAGGGATTTTTCGATCGGGATTACAAGCATGCTCCCCCTGATGACCTCGGAGCCGTGCTGGTTCCACAGGGTCAACTGCTGGGATATGTAGGAATCCTGGTTGATCCGCGCGTCTATCTGTTTCGGGCCGTAGATC
>JBGQDJ010000087.1:0-8987 GCA_041495805.1 Geobacteraceae bacterium | reverse complement strand
TACGGCCCGATCATCCAGGGTCTGGCCAGGCAGGTCAATGACCTCTCCAGGGGTTGCTCCGTGGAGGACGTCGTCAATGTAACGGCGATCACCGCGGTGCAGTGCCAGGCACAGGGCAAATAAATCGCTTGCAGTTGATGTAGCAACTAAAGAGCCGCGAGGATTCAGAATCCTCGCGGCTCTTTAGTTTGAGGGTGAAACAAAAAAAGGCCGGCAATTTTATTGCCGGCCTTTTTATTACTAACTATGCTTTTTATCCATGACGGACGTAATCCGCACTTGAGAAATCGTATGCAAAGTTCATGTGATCGGTGTAGGAGCCATCAAGGATCCCGGCCACGTCCTCGGTGAATACCAGCTCCTCATCGGTGGGAATGACGAATACCTTGATCGGTGATGCGTCGGTGGTGATGAGGGCCTCTTTCCCCTTGACCGCTGCCTTGTTTCTCTCCTTGTCGAGACAGATACCCATATGCTCGAGATTCTCAATGGCCATCTCCCTGATCTGCCATCCGCGCTCGCCGACGCCGGCGGTAAAGACGACCGCGTCGAGGCGGCCCAGGACCGCCATGTAGCTGCCGATGTACTTCTTCAGGCGATAGGCCTCGATCTTCAGGGCGAGCTGGCAGAGATGGTCCCCCTGCTCGGCGTGGGCGATCACGTCGCGGCGGTCCGTAAAGCGCTTGGTTATGCCGAGGATGCCGCTCTTCTTGTTGAGGACGCTGTCGACTTCCTTGGGTGAGAGATTCTCCTCAGCCATCATGAATCCGGGGATGGCCGGGTCTATGTCGCCGCAGCGGGTCCCCATGACCGCCCCTTCCAGCGGGGTAAGACCCATGCTGGTGTCGACGGAAATGCCGTTTTTGATGGCGGCGTGGGAAACGCCGTTGCCGATGTGCATGGTGATGATGTTGCATTCCTTGGCAGGCTTATTAAGCAGCACGGCGGCCCGCTTGGAGACGTAGAGGTGGGAGGTGCCGTGGAAGCCGTAGCGGCGGTAACCGTGCTTTTCGTACCACTCGTAGGGGATCGGATAGATGAACGCCTCTTCCGGCATGGTCTGATGGAAGGCAGTGTCAAAGATCGCGATGTGGGGTACGTTGGGAAGAACGGCCTGGGCGGCCTCGATCCCGGCGATGTTGGGGGGGTTGTGGAGAGGCGCCAGGTGCGCGACTTCCTTGACCGTGTTGAGCACGCTCTCATCGATCCTGACGGAGCAGGTGAACTTCTCGCCGCCATGCACCACCCTGTGACCGACCGCGGCAATCTGGTTGATGTCCTTGAGGACCCCGACCTCGGGGTCAAGAAGGGTTTTTGTCACCAGGTCGATGGCCACAGTATGGTTCGGGCAATCGAATTCCTTCTTGAATTTCTCTCTCCCGGGGACTTCGTGGACGATAAAGGAGCCGCCGATGGTGACACGCTCCACCAGACCCTTGGCAATGACTTCCTTCTTCTCCCAGTCGAAAAGCTGATACTTAACGGATGAACTACCACAGTTGATTGCCAGAATATCCATGCAAACACTCCTCCTGAAATTTATTTAAGTGAACAATGTCACTAGCTGCACTTGATTCTTCTCTCAAAGAAAAATTTAAGTAATTTCTAATATTAAAATGAAACGGCGTTTATAATAACCCAGAGTCAAGGGCAATGCAAGACATTTTTCTAATTTTTTAATTGATCTAATATAACCTAATCCCGTGTGTCGCTGATGGTCAAATCCGGAGAGACAGCAGGGTTTATCCGTTCATCGGTGAATGAATAATCAACGTCCAATGCACCCGACGCAATAAGATAAGCGTAGGAGAGCCCGATCATATCCGCCACCCCTCCCATCGTGAGATTCATCCGGATGTATTCCCTGTTTATCGACTGAAGAAAGAGGATATAGTCGCCTCCCGCTTCGATAATCTCCTCCAGGCGCCGTCCGTCCCGCCTGATGCGGGCGAGCCCCAGAGTGCCGCAGCGGTGAAGGGTTGTGGTGTCCTCCACTCTCTGCATGAGACGCCCCATCATGGCGAATGATGCGGTCCTTTGGCAACCGTGGCGTTTCGACGCCACCAGATAGGCAGGGAGTGCTTCGTCGAAGAGTGCGGGGAGGCCGTTCATAGCTTCCCGGACAATCCCCCCGGCTCCGTAACGGTCCCTCGCCCGGCCGCCTTTCGAAGTGCTTTCCCGTTGTTGTCCGAAAAACTCGCAGGCCAACGATTCGATACAGTCGCGAAAGACGCGATTGTCGGAGGAGCGAGCGCGCCATTTCGCCACCAATAAAAGACCGGAGAGAAATACGTACCCTTTGTGTGTGTTGGTACCCAGGTCGGCAAGCATGGTCTTTTCGGTCCGCATCCCGATTGCCGTCTGATGTGCGAAATCTTCTCCGCTAACGAGGGAGTTCAACAGTTCGTCCATATATCCGGCGAGGTAATGGAGTGACTGTTCCATATGGGAGAGGGAGAGGTCCGGGTGGGAACCGCAGTCCGCAAGGTCCACAAGTCCGGGTTTCGGGGTGAGATAGAGCTCCATGGCCGCCCCCTTGACGAGGGCGTCCGCAAGGCGCTCAATCTCTAAAAAATGCGAGGAGTTCATCTCTTCTCCCTGATAGCTCATCTGCCCCGTGCCTTCGCAGACGGATGCATTCCACGGCAGGTCGGCTGCATAGCAGGCAAGGGCGTTGCGACATCCCTAACGCGGCCCGGTTAAGAGGTCGGCCGTTTCCGTCAAAGATATCGAAATCGACCAGCCGGGCAAACGGTTGTGAGGTTTCCATGGCGATACAGCGTCGCTTCACTTCGGAAGCCTCCCGGTTGAGAAGAATGACTGCGTATGGCCCGAGCGGGTCGCTGCCTTGGGCCAGGTTTTCCATATCGGGATATTCGCAAAGCAGGGAGCGCAACGCCCATGAAAACAGCCGTTTCACACCGGGCGGGTTCTTGTCCGGCCCCGGAATATTGAGAGAGAGAAAGAGCGTGGCCGGACAACCCCGTCCCAGGGATTCCTCCAACAACTCCTGCCGCCGGTCGCGGGCGGCGATGATCTCACTCCTTAACTTTGCGGATGACATCGATAATCGACCCATCGCGATACTCCACAAGCCCGACGATTTCGTCCTCGAACTCCAGGGGGCGAGGCTCTCCAGTCACCCGGCAGATCTCGTCACGAAGCTCCCGGATATCCTTAACCGGTGCCCGGCGCCTGGTCAGCTCCTCCTTCAAACCTGGATGGCGGTCATTGACAACGATCCCCCGCTCGGTGACGATGACATCGACCGTCTCTCCAGGAGTCGTAACCGTGGTCACCGCATCCCTGATGATGGGAAGGCGGCCGCGGATGGAGGGGGCAACGATAATGGCGAGCTTTGCCCCGGCCGCTGTGTCGCTGTGCCCGCCGGTGTTGTGGAGTAGATAGCCATTGGACTCGGTGTTGACGTTGACGTTGAAATCGGTGTCCACCTCGGTGGCGCCGAGGATCACGCAGTCGAGGCGGTTCACCACTGCCCCGGCATTGAAGGGGTTCGCATACATATCGGCGCTGATTTCAAGGTGGTCAGGGTTCTTGCCGATCGATTCCACGGCCCTCAAGTCGAAGCACTGGACATCGAAGAGGGTCTTGAAGAGCCCCTCCTCCAGCATCTCCACGAAGTAACCGGTGATCCCGCCGCAGCCGAAACTCCCCCTGATCTTTCCCTTGCGCATGAGTGTCCGGACCTGATCGGCCACGGCCAGCGATATCCCGCCGCTGCCGGTCTGGAACGAGAACCCGTCCGTGAGGCAGCCGGACGCCTCGATGACCATTGCCGCGTACTTGGCGATCAGCAGACCGATCGGGTCGGTGGTGATCCTGGTTGTGGTTGAGACGATCTTTGCCGGATCGCCCAGGGTCTCCACCTGAGCCACGTAATCGACAAGGGTTTGGGGAATGCTGATGGGCGTAGCAGGGTAGGGGACCAGATTGTCGGTTACCGCCACCACGCATCCGGCATGGAGCGCATCCACCATGGCATAGCCTAGGCTGCCGCAGGCGGAGGGGCCGAAGAAACCGTTCATGTTGCCGTATTCGTCGCAGCAGGGCGCTGCGATGAACGCGACATCCACCGGCACATCGCCGGTGATGAGGGCGCGGGCCCTCCCTCCGTGGGAGCGTACGATTACCGGGCAATCGAGTTCGCCCTTTGAGATGAGTTCGCCGATGAGGCCGTTCACCCCGCATTCCAGGCCCGTGATGACACCCTTGCGGATGTAGGGGATGAGTTCGGCGTGGACCGGGTGGATGGAACTGGAGGCGATCTTGATATCCCTGAACCCGAGGGAGTCGATCGTCCGCACCAACTGATTGAGGAGAAAGTCGCCGTTTCTCAGAGAGTGGTGGGTAGAGATGGTCATCCCGTCCTTAAGCCCTGCCGCGGTTATTGCATCATAGAGGTTAGCGAGCAGCTTGTTGCTCCCCGGATTCACCCTTCTCAGACCCCTTGTGGCCATGGCCCGGTCGGGCCGCAGGGACCATGGGTCGCGGTAGGGGACCAGCCGCTTTCCGGCGAAGGTTTCGGGGATCAGGCGCCCCAGGCTATTCCGAACCATAGACCACCTCATCCTCGACAGCGCTATCCACCAAGCCGTGGGCATGGGCGGTGCGCAGCACCCGCACGGCGCGCTTGACAACTGGCGCGTCGATCATCCGTCCGCCCAGGGAGATAACGCCGGTCCCCATGAGCCGAGCCCGCTTGATGGCGTCGATTACCTGAAGCGCGTAGTCGATCTCTTCCTGCTTTGGGGCAAAGACCTCGTGGACCACGTCGATCTGCCTCGGGTTCACCAGTGACTTGCCGGTGTAGCCCAGCCTCTTGATCAGTTCGGTCTCCCGGCGCAATCCCTCCATATCGTTCACATCGGCGAAGATGGTGTCGATGGCCTGGATGCCCGCCGCCCTGGCGGCCCACAGCACCCGGGTGCGGGCGTTGAAGAGCTCTTCTCCCCCCTTTGTCCTCTCGATCTCCATGCTTGCCGTATAGTCCTCGGCGCCGAAGGCGAGGGCGAAGACCCTTTTAGAGGTGCTTGCAATGCCGGTGGCGTTGAGGATCCCCCTGGCGCTCTCGATGGATGGAAGGATGCGAAAACGGCCGATATCCAGTTCCAGTTCCTCTTCGAACTCGGTGAGGAGGGTATCGAGCCGTTCGACTATCTCGGGGGTATCGGCCTTGGGGAGACGTACACCGTCTGGGAGCGCCGGCAACACCACCCTGAGATCATCGAGGCCCCACTTGCTGTCAAGTGGATTGATCCGCACAAGCACTTCCTTGTTGCGCTCCGTATAATTTTCCAGGAATCGCTTCACCAGTATGCGGGCGGCATCCTTCTCGCTCAGTGGGACTGCGTCCTCCAGGTCGATGATGACCCCGTCGCAGTGGAAGAGCGGGATGTTCTGCAGCATGGACGGCATGTTGCCGGGCACATAGAGCAACGACCGGCGCAGTTGATAGTCTGCCATGAGCTCACTCCTCGCTGATGTAAATGGTAGGTATCCCACCTATCTTCGAGACGTGCCGCGCCACACCCTCCACCAGCAGCTCGGTCAGCACGATCTCGCAGGTGGCGAACACCTCCGCATTGTAGAGATGCCCCCCCACCACTTCGCCGGACGATTTCGCCGCCATGATATGGAGGTGAAAGTCGAGGAGCGTCTCTTCGCCGGGGACAATATTCCCCGTCAGCCCGAGAAGTTCCAGGGGCCCCTCGAATTCATGGATATTGACGCGGGGAGCGGTTATCGGAAGCTTGGCGCCGGTCTTGATGCCGCGCAGACGGACGTTTTTCACTGAACCGACCGCGGAAACAATCACCGCGTTGCGCAGATCCGCCAGGTGGGCGAACTGGAGGAGGCGCATGGTAAGGCTCTCTCCGGGGGTGATCTTGATGATGAAGCGCCTGCCGTGGTCGCATTCCTTGTACCAGAGCCCTTCCATCACTCCTCCCCGGCGCGCTTGAGGGCTGCCTCAAGCCGCGCCTCGATGGCATAGTCGAGGGCACCCCGGTCGGTGACGCGGATATTTCCTTTTGTCACTCCGTGGGCGATCAGGACCCCGTCGATCTTTGCCCGGATCAGGTGTTCGAACTGCTTCTTCACGGTGGATTCGATCTCTACCTTCAGCTCATCCGCAGGTTCGACGAAGACCATAAGGTCGCTCGACTGCATTGTGCCTGCCTGTGCTTTCTTTATTATCGTCATTCAATGCCTTCCCGCAGCTTTCCCAGGATCGGAGCGGCTGCGGAGGAGTTCAGATAAGCCAGGGTCGATGCGGGAACATACTTTTCCAGGGGAGAAAAATCATTGGCCTTCAGCAACTCCCGGACCCGCGAGGCGCTGATTGCGCCGTCCGTGGTCTCTTTCCGTTTTACCTCCACGGCATCGATCCCATAGAGCGGCAGGAGGCGCTTCATCGCCTCGTTGTAGCCGCAGGTCGTTACGCAGAATGGTTCGGTTCCGAAAAAGCGCCTGGTAATCCCGAAGAATGGCGCAATCCTGGAGGCGAACAGGGACAGGTCCAGCTCCATATGTATCCGGGCAATAGGGTCGGCGCCCTTCAGAAAGTATGTGGGAAAGGTGACGCTGCTTATTGCATAGGATGAAGTGTCGAGGATAAAAACATTGGGGAGATCCCTCACCCCCTCTTCGACAAGACGGAACCGGACGTCGAAAGGAAAAACGGAGCGATCTTCTCGCACCACGAAGATGTAGAGATTGTCCAGCTGACGGCCGGCGGTTTCGACCAGATGGCGGTGACCGAGGGTGAACGGGTTGCAGTTCATTACCACGGCGCCGTTCAACCCATCCCTGACAATCGATAGATGGGATGAGAGCCATCGTTCCAGCCCCCCGCCAAACTCCAGGAGCGCTACCCGCTCATGGCTGGCCAGGAGGGAAAAATTGAGCGCCTCGAAGGGAACGGCGTACTCCGGCTTTGTGAATACAAAAAGTGAATCGAAGCCGGCGCTGAACCCTCGATTGATCAGGCAGGTGGTCAGCTCTTCCAGAAGAGTTCCGCCCTGGCGGGACGGCTCGACTGCCAACATTTTCAGGATGTTGCCCGCGCGGGCGCCTACCGCAACGATTTCACCCCCCTCATGGATGCCGACAAGGTCGTCATACCCATCTTCGAATGAGAGGCCGCTTCGCTCTATAAAATCCCGCGCCTCTCTCACGTCGCCGGCGCAGGACAGTTCAGTAACCATTTGTCAATTCTAGCATAGCGTAAATGCAAGCACAAATGTTTATACCGGAAGGTTTACATGAAAGAATTTAAATTTAATTAAGATTGCAAAAATTGTGTTTCCTGATAAAATAATCCGCAATTGAATTTCGATATTCCAGATCAAAGGAGAACGCCATGCCAAAGTATGTCATCGAAAGGGAAATCCCCGGAGCAGGTAACATCGGGCCGCAGGATTTGCAGGCTATTTCTCAGAAATCCTGCAGTGTCTTGAAGGAACTGGGTCCGCAGATCCAATGGGTTCAGAGCTACGTTACCGAAGACAAGATTTATTGCGTCTACATTGCGCCCAACAAGGAAATGGTACTGGAACACGCAAAAAAAGGGGGCTTCCCGGCCAACAGCGTCTCCGAAGTAAAAAGAATGATCGATCCGACAACTGCTGAATAGGGCTGAAACCAGTTGGCTACTGGTTATTTATAAACAGCGACTTCTTGAGAGAAGGAATAGGGCCTGCCTTGTGGTGGCAGGCCCTTTTTCTTTGCGCCGGCCTAAAGTTCAATTCACCGGTTGATCTTCAACTTCTTTTTCTGCTTGAGTGACTTTTTCAGGCGCCTTTCCGCAAGGGCGATCATCATCTGATGACTGCCGTCAACTTTTCCTTCGTCCGTGGGGATGCGCTGGATATACGTGCCGTCCGGTTTCATATCCCACGCCGAGCGTTGGTCGGCCGCGTAAGTGTCGAAGATCATCCGCAGCTCTCCGGCCAGGTCCGGGGATTCCACGGGACAGAGGATTTCCACGCGGGCCTCCAGGTTGCGCTTCATGGTGTCGGCTGAAGAGATGAAATACTCCCCGGCGCCGTTGTTGCGGAAATAGTAGATGCGCGCATGCTCCAGGAATCTGCCGACCGTGCTAATTACGCGGATATTCTCCGACAGTCCGGGAATCCCCGGTCTCAGCCTGCATGTATCGCGCACAAACAGATCGACATGCACACCTGCCATGGAGGCGCGGTACAAGGCCTTTACGATATCTCCATCCTCCAGGGCGTTCATCTTGAACTGAATGACCCCCCCGCCTTTTTCGCCATGCAGTGCAACTTCCCTGTCGATCCTTGAGAGGAGCGCCGACTTTAAAAGTTTCGGCGCCGGCGCCAGCTTGCGGTAGCTCCGCTTGGTCGTGAAGCCCGTGGTCAGGTAATTAAAGAGCTCTGTCGCGTCCTGGCCTATGGTCGGGTCGCAGGTGAGCATACCGACGTCACTGTAAATACGGGCCGTCTCGGCATGGTAGTTGCCGGTGCCGATATGGACGTAGCGCCGCAGACCGTCGTAATCCTGGCGCACGACCAGGATTACCTTGCAGTGGGTCTTGAGCCCCACCACTCCATAGGTGACATGGATACCGGCCTCTTCCATCAATTCCGCCAGGCGGATATTTGTCGCCTCATCGAATCGCGCCTTGAGTTCCACCACGACCGCCACCTGTTTACCGTTCTGCGCCGCCTTGAGAAGGGCGTCGATGATGCGGCTCTGGCTGGAGGTGCGGTAGAGGGTCATTTTGATGCAGCGCACCTTGGGATCGATGGCCGCCTCTCTCAGGAACCGCTCCACCGAGGTGGAAAAGGACTCGTAGGGATGCTGGAGCAGGATCGCCCCCGCATCACGGATAATGTGGAAGATATTGTACGATGACTGCAACCGGGGGTTGTCGATGGGGTGATGGGAAGGATCGTGAAGGCGCGGAAAGTCGAGACCCGCAATCTCGAACAGATCGCGCATGG
>JBGQDJ010000086.1:0-8994 GCA_041495805.1 Geobacteraceae bacterium | reverse complement strand
TTGGCGGTCTGCTCACATTGATGGCAAAACATGGATGACATAATTTTTCTCCTTTTTTTACAACGCCACAATTCAGCCCTAACCGCGTTGGCTCGTTAAAAGCTCCTCAACATAGGAAAACTATGCCTCAGTCGCTTTCTCCTCGCCGCCTTGTTATCATCTGAATTCTGACGTTGTTTGTAGTTAGTGGGAACTTATCCCTGGTTTTCGAGTTTACTTTAAACTATAGCCTGTCCCGGCCGGTTTTCAATCTTTCCTGGTATGAAATTTACATTAGTCTGAGCTTCTAATCCTTGACCTGTGTCAAGTTTTTGCAAATTGAGAGAATAATTTAACATGTCGCTGGCCTTCGCCCGCTGAAGGGCTTCTGCCCGCAAGTTGGTCGCTGGTCGCTGGTCACTGGTCGCTGGTCACTTGTCGCTGGTCACTGGTCGCTTGTCACTTGTCACTGGTCGCTTGTCACTGGTCGCTTGTCACTGGTCACTGCTACACACAATCCAGTTGTGGCTTTGCAGGAAATGTATTATAACTTACAGGTACTAAGACTGAAGGATACTTGGGAGGAAAACTTTGAAAACTCTTTTGCTGAAATGGCTGATCAATACCATAGCACTTTTCGTAGTGGTAAACGTTGTGACCGGAATCAGCGTGGAACGATGGCAGACCATGCTGGTCGGGGCGCTGGCGCTGGGACTTTTGAACGCATTCTTCCGGCCGCTCCTTCTATTGCTCACCCTGCCGATTAACGTCCTTACCCTGGGGCTTTTCACCCTGATAATAAACGGCCTCATCTTCTACCTGGCTTCATGGCTGATCAAGGGGTTTTACGTGGCCGGGTTCTGGAATGCTTTCGTGGCGGCGCTGGTCTTCAGCATCGTCAGTTTCCTTCTGAACCTGCTGATTCATACCGATTAAAGGGATTGATCCGTTGAAAAGGACAGGCCGGTGAGAAGAGTTCTTTTATACGCACAGCTTGCTCTTGTATTTCTCGTACGGGTTGCCTGCGGAGCAGACCTGGGGACGCCGCGTCTGAGCGACAGTTTTGAAACGCAGAAATATTTCGATGCGGACCGTTACCTCTCAAGCGGCGGCCTGAAATACGAAGCTGCTCCTTCCTTCTCCCTCGAACCGCAGGTAGGCATCGGCTACGAGAAACTGGAGATGGAAACCGGCAGCGGTTTCGGAGAAGTTTTCCACAAGGTCCATGCCCAGGCAGGAGGGAGACTGGACCTTTCCAGGATGCTCTATTTCTCCGCGGCGGCAAAGCTCCCTGTCTATACCTATGAAATGACCGGCCGCCGCTCCGCTGGAGACAACTCCTTTCAATATACCGTCGGCCGGCAGAGCTATGATCTCTTCAACCGTTCGGCGGAAAGCCTCTCATGGACCGGCGAAGTGGGGATCCGACTTGCTCCGGGGACCGATCTCAACTTATTCTATGACCAGACCCCATTCGCCGGGTCCCTTGGTGGAAGCCGTTCAGGTCAGATGGAAGAAAAGTTCGGCACCCGCTTCATCTTTCACTTCCGCTGATACATAAACCTGAAAAAGACAGTTTCGCGCAAAGAACGCAAAGAACGCAAAGGAAAAACAGCCAGTTTTCAGACTCTAACCTTTCACCCTATTGCTTTGGGGTTCTTTCTCTATAAGTATGTGGAATTTCTTTGCGCCCTTCGCTTAGAAGCGCCTACTTTTGGTGCGCCTTTGCGCGAGTAAATGCTGTATTGAAGAGTACCGAATCAGCAGCAGGAATATATATGACAGACTACAGAGAGAAATGGAATGAGCGTTATGCAGGGGCAGGTTTCTATCTGGGACCGGAACCTTCGCGCTTTCTCTCCGGGAACATCTCCCTGATATCAACACTCTTGCCGGGCAAAAAAGCGCTCGACATCGCCTGCGGCGAAGGGAGGAACAGCATCTTCCTGGCGCGAAACGGATTTGATGTGACCGGACTGGATATCTCCGAAGAGGGTCTGGCCAAAGCTGACCGGTGGGCTAAAGCCGAGGGGCTTAGCGTCACCTTCCGCTGCATCGACCTGGAAACCTTTGAATTCAACGAGTCCTATGACCTTATTATCAACTTTAATTTTCTCCTGCGCGGCCTGATACCCATGATGCTCGACGCCCTCAATCCGGGAGGGGTAATCGTTTTTGACACGATACTGGACACCCCGACCCTGGAAGGAAGCCATAACAGGTCATTCCTGCTCCAGCCGGGGGAATTGCGGACGATATTCGCCAGCTTTCCCGGAGAGATCATCCTTTATGAGGAGCTTCCCTTTGGTCCCTCTCCCACCGCGCGGCTCATTTTTCACAAGAACATTCCTGAACATTCCTGACCCGCTGAAGATACTCCATCAATAATCACCGCACCCCTTTACTTTCCTTGGACTTATGGGACAATTAGTTGTAAAAGATTAATGTTGTCTGCCATCATGCGCTAAATTCCGTTGATCAGGGGGCTTCCAATGCAAAAATGGAAAAAACCGGCCCTGTGGGTCGCTGCAATCCTTGTTCTGCTCATGGCGATTGTCGCCTTTGTCCTCCCCGGTATCGTCAAGGAGCAGGCCATCAAGGGGATAGAAACCGCCACCGGAAGGAAGGCGGCCATCGCCAGGATTGCACTCAACCCCATCAACTGGTCGGCGCGGGTCGAGGGGTTCCGCCTTATGGAGAAGAAGGAGAATGTCGTCTTTGCCTCCTTCAGCAGCGTCCGTGTCTCCATCAGCCCCTTCTCCCTGATCCGCATGGCGCCCATCGTTTCCCAGGCGCGTATCGCCTCCCCATACGTCCGTATCGTCAGGAATGCAGCGAACGACTACAATTTTTCCGATCTCTTGAAAGGGAAGAAGAGCGAGAAGCCGCAGCGTTTTTCCATCAACAACATCACCATCAACAACGGCTCGGTTGACTTCATAGACCGTGCGTTACCCCAGGAGAAGAGTCACACGCTGCGCCGGATCGCGGTGGGTATCCCTTTCATCAGCAACATCAAATATTATTCGGACAAGTATGTGCAGCCCCGTTTCAGTGCGGTCGTCAACGGCTCCCCCCTCAAGCTGGAAGGGAAACTCCGCCCTTTCCTCAAGGGGGCTGAGACCTCTTTCAGCGTCAACCTCCAGGGGCTTTCCCTCCCCTTTTATTTTTCCTATTACCCCGGCGAACCGCCGGTGCTAATGGATTCGGGGCGCCTCTCCACCAGGCTTGATATTGTCCACCGGGTCGCAAGCGGAAAAAATCCCGAACTTGAGTTAAAGGGGAATATTGTCCTGGATGAGATCGCCATGCGGGACAGGGCCGGCGAACCGCTCCTCTCCCTGGGCCGGGGCGAGGCAAGGATCAGCAGGGCTGAGGTCATCTCCAGGGAGTTCACCCTCTCCTCGCTTAGCGCCGATCTCCTCCATATGTACCTCTCCCGGGACAAGGCCGGGTCATGGAACTTTCAGCGTCTGACCGGGGGTGAAAAAAACTCAGCGGAAAAGGAGGCCGCAAAGAAGCCGCTTATCAGCATCAATGAAACCACTCTCAGCAACAGCCGCCTCCACTTCAGCGACAGCCAGCCGCCGGGCGGATTCAATACCGACCTGGAGGGAATAACCTTCGCCATGCGAGGGTTTTCCACCGCGCCTGGAAAGAAGGGGAGCTACAACCTTACTTTCGCCAGCGCCAGGGGGGAAAAGGGAGAGGTCAAGGGGGATTTCTCCGTTGATCCGCTCAGTACAGAGACAACGGCGGAGATCAAGGAGATACTCCTCGATGCATACTATCCCTATCTTGCGGAAACCTTGACCGCGCCGGTCAAGGGGCGCGTCGATATCTCCGCGGGGCTGAGCCTTTCTCCCGACAGCGGGCCCCGGCTGACAAAACTGGATATTGAGGCGCGCCAGGTCGCGCTCTCCTTCGGCAAGGATGATGGGGTGAAGCTGGCCAAGGCGGTGCTGAGTGGAGGTAAGGCCAGCCTCAAGGAGCGGACCCTCGAAGTGGCTGGTGTCGAACTGCATGACGCAAACATCAAGATGTCCCGTGATGCAAAGGGAGCCATCTCTCCCCTTGCCCTGCTCAGGGATACGAAAAAGGGGAGCGGGGCGGCCAAGAAAAAGAAAGGGCCCGAATCTCCTTTTAAATACAGCATCAAGAACGTCAGCGGCACAGGCCTCAATATCACATTCACCGACCGGATGAAGGAGGATGAGCCTTCTTTCAATCTGAAGAAGCTCCATTTTTCCCTTGCCGACATAACCGGTCCGCACTTCCTCCCCATACCCTTCAAGATCGGCGCGGCCTACGGAAACAGGGGTTCCATAAGCGCCTCCGGAAATGTCAACCCCGATCCGCTCAGGCTTAAGGGTGAATGCACACTAAAGAGGATACCGGTTACCGATGCAGATTCCTATCTCCCCGATGACATGAACATCACACTGGCAGACGGGACACTTGATACGAAGCTGGCCTTCAGCCTGGCCCGCACAAAGGAAATTCTTACCGGTAATTTCCGAGGTTCCGTCGGAATCCGTTCATTCAATGCCCTCGACGCCGATGATGAAGAACTCCTGAAGTGGGAAAGCCTACAACTGGATAACATGAAAGGGGCACTCTCCCCCTTTTCCCTCGATATCGCCGACGTCTCTCTCAGCAGGTTATATTCAAGGATCGTCGTGAATAAGGACGGCACCCTGAATCTCCAGCAGATTCGCAAGCCCGAGCAGAAGGTCGAGCCGCCTAAACAAGTTGCAGCCGCTCCTCCCCCGTCATCTCCTCCCCCGTCATCTCCTCCCCCACCCATCATCCCTCCCGTAGCCCAGGCGCCGGCTGCAAAAAAAGGGATAATAAAGATCGGCACGGTCACCATGCAGGATGGCGTCATTGACTTTATCGACCACCATACAAAGCCGGAATACTCGTCAAAAATGATGAACCTGGGGGGGAGGGTGAGCGGCCTCTCCTCGGAAGCGAACAAGATGGCGGACGTTGACCTGCGGGGGAACCTGGAAAACCACTCCCCCCTGCGCATCACAGGCCGTATCAACCCCCTGCGCGATGACCTCTTCGTGGACCTGAAGGTGAGCTTCACCGATATCGAGCTCTCCCCGCTAACCCCCTATTCCGGGACCTACCTGGGCTATTCGGTGGACAAGGGGAAACTCTTCCTCGACCTCAAATACCATATCGAAAACAAGAACCTGGACTCCTCCAACTCTGTTTTCATAGACCAGCTCACCTTCGGCAACAAAATAGAGAGCGACAAGGCAACCTCCCTGCCGGTGCGGCTTGCGGTAGCCCTGTTGAAAGACCGGAAGGGTGAGATACACCTCGACCTTCCCGTCACGGGGAGGACCGATGATCCCCAGTTCAGCATATGGGGAGTTGTGTGGAAGATACTGAAGAACCTCCTGGTTAAGGCTGCAACCGCCCCCTTTACCCTGCTTTCGTCCATTTTCGGGGGAAAGGAGGATTTCAGCAACGTCCCCTTTGCCTACGGCTCCGCCCGGCTTTCCGATGCTGAAAAGGCCAAGTTGGCAAAGCTGAGCCAGGCACTTGCCGACCGACCTTCCCTGAAACTGGAGGTAAGCGGCTTTGTTGACCGGGAGCGGGACCCGGAGGGATATCGCAATGTACTGCTCCTGAAAAAGATGAAGAGCGAAAAGTTTATCGCCCTGGTTAAAGCGAAAAAGATTCAGGAGGGTCAGGGGGTGGATAGTGTGGAAATCCTTCCCCAGGAATACTCGACCTATCTTAAGGCGGTCTACCGCAAGGAGAAGTTTCCCAAGCCTCGCAATTTCATCGGCCTCCTCAAGGATTTGCCGGACGACGAGATGAAGAAGCTGTTCCTCACCCATACGGTCGTAAGCAACGACGACCTGCAGAATCTCGCCAGGGACCGGGCCGTTGCGGTCCGCAACTTCCTCATAACCGATGGGAAGCTTCCACCTGAACGGGTGTTCGAGAAGAAAGGGGATATATCCAAGTCGCCGGGAAAAGAGGGTGACAATGGCGCCAGGGTTGAATTCGGCGTTGCTGCCCAATAATCATTTGCGCGATGTTGATCCGGTGATGTTCGAAAAGCCATTGAGTAAAGAACTCGCGCGCAGAGGGTGTAGGTTTTTAATTAACACTAAATGGCGGCATCATGGAATGGGAAAGCTTCGCAACTATTCAAGTCAAGGATGGAGTCGTAGTGGAGTTACTCTACTTCATGGGGGGAGATAATTAATGCTTACCGAAGAGCAGATCGAGCGCTATTCCCGCCACTTAATCCTCAAGGATGTCGGAGGAAAAGGCCAGCAAAAGCTCCTGGACGGTAAGGTGATGATCATCGGAGCCGGCGGTCTCGGCTCTCCCATTGCCCTCTACCTGGCGGCCTCGGGGGTGGGTACTATCGGTATCGCCGACGCCGATGTGGTGGAACTCTCCAACCTGCAACGCCAGATCGCCCATCAGACAAAGGATATCGGCGTGGCAAAGGTGCTCTCCGCCAAGGAGAAGATGGAGGCCATGAACCCGGATGTGCGGGTAAATACCTATCATACATGGATCAGCGCCGGCAATATCCTTGACATCATAGAGGGTTACGATTTCGTCATCGACGGCACCGACAACTTCGCCGCCAAATTCCTGATTAATGATGCCTGCGTCCTTGCGGGCAAACCGTTCTCCCATGGGGGGATACTCAATTTCGTCGGTCAGACGCTGACCTTCATCCCCGGCCAATCGGCCTGCTACCGCTGCATCTTCCCCGTCCCGCCGCCAAAGGACGCCATCCCAACCTGCTCCCAGGTGGGGGTCCTCGGTGTTCTCCCAGGGGTTATCGGCATAATGCAGGCCACCGAGGCCCTCAAATACCTGCTCGGCATGGGCAAGCCCCTGGCCGGCAGGCTCCTGGTTTACGATGCGCTGGCCATGACCTTCCGCACGGTAAATGTGCGCAGGAACCCACACTGCCCCATCTGCGGGGAAAACCCGACCATAACGGAACTGAAGGATGAAGTGGATGCGATGAACGTCTGCGATCTGGAAAAGAAATAGAAAGTTATGGATAAGGTGTTGAATGGATTTATCACACCACAAAGAAAAAGGGGCTACGGTAACACCGTAACCCCTTGACTTTTTTTGGTTGCGGGGGAGGGATTTGAACCCACTACCTTCGGGTTATGAGGGCATTTCCCCCCATTCCAGCTCCCCCAGTAGATTTAATATCTTACAGTAATTTTAGGCAATTAGTTACCACAGACCTCCTGCCCATGTCAACCATTTTTACCATGTATTCTAAATTTTGGTGTACAATTTAGTGTACAGTCTTCTAAAGCAAAGCTATAGGAATTTGACACAACTTTTAGACCAAAATTCGGGGTTAGGTCATATTCAACTATTATTCCCATATCGAAACCAGAAGCTGCTTTTTCTGCCATGGTTGAGCTTGATCTCCTGCATGTAAGCATCGTGGGGTTCTGCATTACGCCAATCAAAAACGGAATGTGCGAGAAGGTCAAGCTTACGGAGATATCGAACAAGCAGTTAGCGACATCGGTGGGTCATCATTCTACGCCGACAAGGATCAAAATTGCATTCCGGTCAATAGGATGGAAATTGGGATTCAATAAAAGGTCCGAGTATAGTTCTCCTCTAGAAAATTCTGTGGCCCTTATTTATCCTCATTCTTTCCGCGTTGTCTGACGAATTCATCGTCAGCCCGTTGAATCAGCAATGAGGTGATGTCTATCTCCTTGCCGGCGTAAAACATGCCGTTATTTCGATCCAGAATGGCGGTAAATTTCCCTTCGTCACCGATCTTCGCCATGATGACCCCCAGCCTGTTGACGAGTCTCTTCAGGGAGTCGGATTCCATCTGTTTGACTTCCTCCTGGGCCTCTCGCTGGCGGTTCTGGAATTCACGCTCCTTTTTCCGCAACGCTCCCTCCCTTTCGGCGCGTCTCTCCACAGAAAGCTTGCCGCCGTCCTTCTCCAATTCGGCACTCAATCTCTGATATTCAACCTGCAGGACCTTGAGCTCGGCATTGAACTGCTCGGTTTTCTTTTGGAGTTCGGCCCTTGCCGCAATTCCCTCCCTGCACTCCTTAACAGTTCGCTGGAGATCGACTGCGCCCAATTTTAGGGCCGGCGCAGCTGCAAAGGCCTGACTTGCTGATATGAGCAAAATTAGAGCACACATGGGAAAAAATCTTTTCATCGGTACATTCTCCTTTAATCCGTGGTTTTATTCACGCGCAATTTCCGGTCGCGGAGGCGCATTCCCCGCATTGTTTAGACTTGCCATGATGTCCGTATACCCTGAATATGGGGCAGTACATAATGGTCACCACCTTCGTTGTCTTCACCTGCCTGAACGATACCATCCGGTTGTTGCAGTTGAGTTACGATCTCGCAAATTGTTTCGAAAATATATATTCCATGGCAGCCCAGGGCTGCTTCCGTAACATATTGTTTACATGATTGTTGCTTGTAAAAGCGATTGAACGATGACAAACTTGGTCTAGAATATGACTGTAATTTCAAGCAGATGAAACTGGAAACGCGCGGGGCACATTGAGATGAGAGAGAATAAACCAAAAAAATCCTTTTCACGATTATCCGCGCTTTACACCGCCATCACTCTGTTTCTGCTCATTTACCTGACCCTGTCCTGCGGCATCTCCTTTGCCGGCATGCAAATCCCGCGACTCGATGAAATGCGCCGTGCCCGCCCCTCCGGAGCGCTTCTTTTAGAGATCCCCGCGCAGGGGAACATCCAAAATACGATTCAGACAAAGGGCACCACCCACGTCATAGTGCGTCTTGCCGCACCTGCTTCACCGCCGGGAGGCTTCGCATTGGAAGCTGAACTCAATCATACAGAAGCGATCAATCAGCGATCAAGAATCCGCCAGATTCAAAATACTGTCCTCTCCAGGATTTCCTTAAAACAGGCTGCTGCGGCCAAGCGCTATGATTTCATTCCCTTCATGGCCCTGGAGGCGGACCAGGCAGACTTGCAGG
>JBGQDJ010000085.1:0-9053 GCA_041495805.1 Geobacteraceae bacterium | reverse complement strand
CTCGATCAATATTCCGGAGCAACACTGGACGCTTCTTCAGCTTGTTCACGGCTTCCTCGTTATTTTACTGATTATCTCACTGCTCCTGCTGTTGTTCATCAGCAGGAAAAGCCGGGAAATGGAAACATCCAACTTTTCCAGGGAAAAGTTGAAGATTGAGCGTGCTGCGGAAAATACCGCTCTCCGTTACAGGAACCTTCTGGAATGTGCGGGCGATGCCATCTTCGTGATAAATGCCGACACCGGCCAACTGGAAGAGATGAACAGCAAGGGGAGTGAACTGTTCGGTTACAGCAGGGAAGAAATGGGAAGGCTGAACGGCAAGGATCTGGTCCCTTTGCCTGACCAGGCCACGTATATTTCGCTGGTGCGGCGCATAGTGCGCCACAGCATGGCCAGTGAAGAGTGCATCAGCTTCAGGAGAAAAGATGGCAGCGGTTTTCTGGGAGAGGTCAACGCCAGGCTAATCGATCTGGGTGACGAAAAGGTAGTTCAGGCAATTGTTCGCGACATAACCCAGAAAAAACAGGCGGAAGAGGATATCCGCAGGAGGAACAGGAAGCTTTCCATCCTCAACGGCATCATCGCCAGGCTTAGCCGGTCCCTTAACCTCAATTCCGTGCTGGACATGGCCCTGCAAGAAACCATGGAGCTGTTAGGCGCCGAGGGTGGGACTATCCATCTTCTTGAAGACGGAACTCTGGAGATCGTCGCCCAAAAGAGTTTTCTCGGGCCGATCAACTCCCAACTGGTGAGTAACTGTCCCTCTCTGGTGTATCCATGCCGGATGGCGGCCAACCGGCAATGTGTCTCGCTTTTGGATGGCTCCGGCTCCGGCTGCGCAATTGCCGTATCCGCCCGGCAGAACGGCTGGCGGAGCGCGGCGGGCATTCCGCTGTTCGCAGGAAAGCGCCTGATCGGCATCATGCATATACTGGCCAGGACCGAAAAGGAATATATCGCCGAAGATATCGGTTTTTTTGATACGCTGGGGAACCAGATCGGTATAGGAATCGAGCATGCCCGAATGTTCGAGGAGCTGAAACTGAAGAGCGAAGAGCTCCTCCGTTCGCACCGGCTGCTGGAAAAAAACAGCCTGCAGCTTGAACTTTCTCAGCGGAGGCTGACCAAGAACCTGGCCCTGGTTGAGCTGGCAAACAAGGAATTTGAGCGCCTTGATATGATGAAAACCGGTTTTATCGGGATGATATCCCATGAATTCAGGACCCCACTCACAAGTATCCTGAGCGGCGCCGAATTTCTTCTGGCCAATCATGGAACTACCGGGGACGAGGAGATTCTCCAGTTGCTGGAAATGATTCACTCCAGCGGAGCGCGGCTGAACGAAACGGTTACCCATCTCCTGAAATTGGCAAAGGTTGAAACCAACAATACAGGCTTCACCAGGACGGCCTTGCACCTGAATGACATTCTCGATTTTGTGCATGAAGGTTTTGAGACTATCCTTGAGGAACGGGGCCAGCGCCTTATATTGCAAGGGGTTGAATCGATACCGCTATTTTTCGGGGACAGGGAATTTCTGGAGGAGATTTTCACTCAATTGCTGGGAAACGCTGTCAAGTTCACTCCGGACAAGGGAGTGATATGCATAGAAGCGCAAATTATGGACTTCGCCCTACTGGAACATAAAGGGCGCCTGCTTTGTCGATTTAATAAGCGGTTTTATGAGCAGATGGGGTGCAAATGCTACTTGCAGGTGGAAGTCCGTGACAGCGGCATCGGCGTTGACATTGACGAGCAACTGAAAATATTCGACAAATTTTATGAGATCGGCGACATTCGGCACCACTCCTCCGGCAAGCACAAGTTTCAAGGAAAAGGGACGGGGGTGGGGCTGGCGATCGTCAAGGGGATGATCGAGGCCCACGGCGGCATGGTGTGGGTGGAGAGTCCGGCGGCAGATACTCCGGAGGGCTCAGGGAGCGCCTTTTTCATGCTGCTGCCGCTTGAGGAAGACAGCAGCCAGGCGGCATTTCCTTTCATGCGCACGGGTACCCCTCACCCCTGAAGCATTCTGATCCGGCGGTGGTGGAGATAATTGAAGAAAATCAAAGATAATCTTGAAAAGGTATCGGCAATTATGCTATCAATTATTAGTTTAACGTGCCCGATATGATGGGCACTACTGCACAGGAGGCCATGCATGCTGGAAAGAGACAAGGCAATTGATTTAGCTTTAAGTCAGATAGAGAAGCAGTTCGGCAAAGGCGCCATCATGAGACTGGGCAATGATGAGCCCCTCCCCGACATCGCCGCGATACCCACCGGGTCACTCTCCCTGGATATAGCGCTGGGGGTCGGAGGGGTCCCCAGGGGACGGGTCATCGAGATATTCGGCCCTGAATCATCGGGTAAAACCACCCTGGCCCTGCACATAGTGGCACAAGCCCAGATACTGGGGGGGATTGCCGCTTTTATCGACGCGGAACACGCACTCGATATCGGCTATGCAAGAAAGCTCGGGGTCAAAACCGATGATCTCCTGGTCTCCCAGCCCGACACGGGAGAGCAGGCGCTCGACATAACGGAGATGCTTGTCCGCAGCGGCGCCATCGACGTTCTCGTGATAGATTCCGTAGCAGCCCTGGTCCCCAAGGCGGAGATCGAAGGCGACATGGGAGACTCGCATATGGGGCTCCAGGCGCGGCTTATGTCCCAGGCACTCCGAAAGCTGACCGCCATCATATCCAAGTCCAACTGCTGCGTAATCTTCATCAACCAGATCAGGATGAAGATCGGCGTCATGTTCGGCAATCCGGAAACCACCACCGGCGGTAACGCCCTTAAATTTTACGCCTCGGTCCGGATGGATATAAGGAAAATCGCCTCGCTGAAGCAAGGGAACGATGTCATAGGGTCGCGGACCAGGGTCAAGGTGGTAAAAAACAAGGTTGCACCCCCATTCAAGGAGGTCGAGTTCGATATCCTTTATGGCGAGGGGATTTCCCGCGAGGGGGACCTGCTTGATCTGGCCGTCGAGAAAGGGCTGGTCGAAAAGAGCGGGGCATGGTTCTCCTACGGCAAGGAGCGGATCGGACAGGGAAGGGAAAATTCACGTATTTATCTCAAAGATCATCCGGACATTGCAGGAGAAATTCAGGCGCAATTGTTGACGGTACTGGGATTATCCCGGGTTCCGTCAGACGTGGCGGGGAGATAGGGCATGGAACTTAACGAGATTCTGGCCATAGCAGTCAAGGCGAAAAGCTCCGACATCCATATCAGGGCGGGACTGGTGCCTATCGTGCGCATCGACGGCAAACTGCGACCCATTCCCAACGCCCCCAGGCTGGCGCCGGAAGTCGTCAGATCAATGGTCCTCGCGATCATGAACGAACGGCAGAGGAAACAATTCGAGGAGCATTACGAGGTCGATCTTTCCTATGGCGTGCCGGGTCTGGGGCGCTTCCGCATCAATGTCTATTCACAGCGCGGGACGGTCGCCATGGCAATGCGCTCCATCTCCATGGGGGTGCCGACGCTCAACTCCCTCAACCTCCCACCTGTCCTTGAAAAACTGAGCATGGAAGAGCGAGGACTCATACTGGTCACCGGCACTACCGGCAGCGGCAAGTCCACAACCCTGGCAGCGATGATCGATTACATCAACGACCATCGGACCTGCAACCTCATCACCATCGAAGATCCGGTGGAATACCTGCACAGGGACAAGAAGAGCATAATCAGCCAGCGTGAGGTGGGGTTCGATACCGCCTCTTTCGGCCAGGCGCTGAAGGGCGCACTGCGCCAGGACCCGGATGTCATACTGGTGGGGGAGATGCGTGACCTGGAAACAATCGAAACGGCCATGAGCGCGGCCGAGACGGGCCATCTGGTCATGTCCACCCTGCATACCCTTGATGCCGCGGAAACCATAAACCGGATCATCTCAGTCTTCCCCCCCTATCACCAGCGACAAGTGCGGACCCAGCTGGCGGGTGTGCTCAAAGGGGCAATTTCCCAGCGGCTGGTGAATCGGGCGGACGGCAAGGGGCGAGTCCCGGCAGTAGAGGTGATGCTGGGGACGGCGCGCATCCGCGAATGCATCGACAATGAGGATAAGACCAAACAGATACCCGAGGCCATCGCCCAGGGGTTTGTCGCATACGGGATGCAGACCTTCGACCAGTCTCTCATGCAGCTTTACACCAAAAAACTGATCACATACGAAGAGGCAATGCGCCAGTCGACCAATCCGGATGATTTCGCCCTCAAGATATCCGGTATTTCTTCCACCTCGGATTCCTCATGGGACGATTTTACCGAAGATCAGGAGAAGGAGAAGGAAGACCAGGGGGAGGCCGCGCCATTCATTGAGAAGTACTGAGATTGACGAGGGGAAAAGGGCACTGGCCTCGGCATTGAGGATACTCACCCGCCGCGACATGAGCTCCGCCGAACTGTCGCACAGGCTGACCTGCAAGGGATTTCCAGAAACGATTGTGGAAGAGACCGTTTCCCGTCTTCGGGAAGCGGGTTATATCGACGACAGGAGATTTGCACGGCTGTGGGCCGAATCGGCCATTCGCAACGGCAGAGGCTATGGTCCGCGCCTTCGCATGGAACTGGCGCGTCAACGCGTCCCCGATGAGATAGCGGCCGAAGTTCTGGCATCACTTGCATCGGAATACGACGAAATGGAGATCCTGGCTAAGCTGTTGGCGAGGAAATTCAACGGGTTCATTTCTTCATCCGCCACCGACCGGGAAAAGCGTCGGGTGGTGAACTATCTGCAGCGGCGCGGCTTTTCAATCGCCGCTATTTTTGAGGCATTTCGCATAAAACAGACTGAAGAAGAACAGACTGAAGGCTGAAGACCGAAGGTAAAACCAAAGGCAATTGATTAACCGGCGAATCGAAGGTTTATGTTTTAAGCCTTCAGTCTTCAGCCTTCAGCCTTAATAAAAAGAGGTTTTCATGACAGGCAGAGAAATCAGGGCAAAGTTCCTCCTATATTTCCGTGAGCGCGGGCATGCCGTAGTTGCCAGTTCCAGCCTCATTCCGCGCAATGATCCGACCCTTCTCTTCGCCAATGCCGGGATGAACCAGTTCAAGGACGTCTTTCTCGGCCTGGAAAAGCGAGACTATGTCCGTGCATGCAGTTCCCAGAAGTGCGTCCGTGCGGGGGGTAAGCATAACGACCTGGAACAGGTCGGCCGCACCGCCCGCCATCACACCTTTTTCGAGATGCTCGGAAACTTCTCCTTCGGCGATTATTTCAAGAAAGAGGCGATTGCCTTTGCCTGGGAATTCCTTACCGCTGAACTCAACCTGGATAAAGAGCGGCTTTACGTGACCGTCTACAAGGACGACAACGAAGCCGCCGATATCTGGCATGACCAGGAGGGGGTGCCGAAAGGGCGCATCTTCCGTTTTGGCGAAAAGGACAACTTCTGGTCCATGGGAGACACAGGACCTTGCGGACCATGTACCGAGATTTTCTGGGACCATGGCCCCGGGGTGGGGTGTGGTCTGCCCGAATGCGCTGTTGGATGCGATTGCGACCGCTTCATGGAGATATGGAACAATGTCTTCATGCAGTTCAACAGGGATGCGTCCGGGACGTTGACACCTCTTCCCAAGCCATCCGTGGACACAGGTATGGGGCTGGAACGGATTGCCTGTGTGCTTCAAGGGAAGAAATCAAATTACGACACCGATCTTCTGCAGGGTGTCATCCAGCATGTGGCCAGACTCTCCGGTAAGTCATATGGAGCGGACCCCAGGGACGATGTCTCCATGCGGGTCATCTCAGACCATGCCCGGGCCGTGACCTTCCTCATATGTGACGGCATCCTCCCCTCCAATGAGGGGAGGGGCTATGTGCTCCGTCGCATCATACGGCGGGCAGCCCGCCACGCCAAGATGCTCGGCTTCAGCGAACCCGTTCTTTATCGCTCATTTGAGGCGGTCAGGGACATCATGGGTGATGCTTATCCGGAACTCCGGGAACGGGAGGAATATATCAGGAAGGTGATCAGGGCTGAAGAGGAGCGTTTTGCCGAGACACTCGACCGGGGCCTCTCCATCCTCAACGATGAGGTGGCCGCATTAAGAAACCGGGGCGAAAAAATGGTGCCTGGAGAGGTGGTGTTCAAGCTCTATGACACCTATGGTTTTCCCCTCGACCTGACCGCGGACATCGTTGCCAGCGAAGGTATTGCCATCGATGAGGTGGGTTTTTCCGCGTGCATGGAAATGCAGCGCGAAAAGGCGCGGGAACACTGGAAGGGTTCAGGGGAAGAGGGGATTGCGGAAATATACAAGACCCTCTATACCGAAGGTGTGCGTAGTGCCTTTGTGGGTTACCACGAACAAACCTCCTTTTCCGTCATTACGGTCCTTCTACAGGGTGGTCGGAGAATCGGCGAGGCAGGCCCCGGTGATGAGGTTGAGATAATAACCGAGATCACCCCTTTCTATGGCGAGTCGGGAGGTCAGGCCGGCGACACGGGGCGGATCTCAACCGGAAATGCCCACCTGCGGGTCGATTCGACTCTCCGACCCTTTCCCGATATGATTGTCCACCGGGCAAAGGTCCTGGACGGGAGAGTCCGGCAAGGGGACGGTGTCGACTTGAACGTTGCCGACAACGACCGTTCGGCAACTGCGCGAAACCATACCGCCACCCATTTGCTTCAGTCGGCACTCCGGGCAGTTCTCGGGGAGCATGTGAAACAGGCAGGCTCGTTGGTGACCCCTGAGCGACTCCGTTTCGACTTTACCCATTTTGCCCCTCTTACATCCGGGGAACTGGCAGAGGTGGAAGAGATCGTTAACGATTATATCATGGGAAACAGCGGGGTAAGTTCCCGGGAGATGAGCGCCAAAGACGCCATGGAGAGCGGCGCTATCGCATTATTCGGTGAAAAGTATGGTGACACGGTCAGGGTCGTGAAAGTCGGCGAAGTGAGCTCCGAACTGTGCGGAGGCACCCATGTTCACGCAGCCGGAGACATCGGTTTTTTCAAGATCGTCACCGAAACAGGCATAGCGGCGGGAGTGCGGCGGATCGAGGCCCTTACCGGCAGGGGTGCGCTCAGGCATGTCCGTCAAATGGAAGAGGAGCGGAAGAAAATTTCCTCCCTTGTCAAGGCAGAGGGGGGGGACCCGACAGAGAAGGTGGAGCGGCTGATCATTCGTCAGAAGGAGCTTCAGCGGGAAATAGAGACTCTCCAGTCCCGGTTGAACGCCTCCGCTTCCGCTGATCTTCTATTGGAAGCCAAAGACGTTTCCGGGGTGAAGGTCCTGGCGATAAAAGTGGACCAGGGGGACCCGAAAGGGATGAGGGAACTTTCAGACACCCTGAAGAACCGGATCGGTTCCGGAATCATTGCCCTCGGCTGCGAGAGCGCGGGGAAGGCAAACCTGCTGGTGACGGTGACAAAGGACCTTACAGACAGATACCATGCCGGTGAGCTCATCAGGAAACTCGCGCCCATCATCGGCGGTAGCGGCGGTGGCAAACCGGACCTGGCGCAGGCGGGCGGGACGATGGTGGAAAAACTTGCGGAAGCTCTTGACAAATTGTCGGAATTGATCATGCAGATGAACCTGGAAGAGAAGGAATAGTGATGTTATTAGCAGGACGCGATCAGCAACCCAAGACGATTATGATCGTTGACGATGAGGCGATTATCCGTGACCTCTGCCGCAGGGCGCTCAAGGATTACCGGGTGGTCGAGGCGGCGGATGGCGAAGAAGCGCTGGCCCTCTTTGAATTGGGAGGGATCGATGTCATCCTGACTGATGTTATGATGCCGAAGATGGGAGGAATCGAGCTGCTTAGACGCGTGAAAGAGATCGAGCCGACGATCGTGGCAGTCATCATGACCGGGTTCGCTGAAAAAGAGATTATTCTCAATGCGCTCAAGGCCGATGCCGACGATTTCATCACCAAACCATTGAACCTTCTCCAGCTCAAGACCTCGGTGGATAAGAGTCTCGTCAAAAAGGCACTCAAGGAAGAGATCGCCAATCTCAAGAGCCTGGACCGCTTCAAGACAAATTTCCTCTCCATCATTTCCCACAAATTCCGCACACCTATAACCACAATTTCGCTTTTTCTGCAGAATTTTGCCGGCGGAGTATATGACCCGGAGGATGCAACTTTCCGCAACAATGTTGGTCTTATTTACGAAGAGGCGAAGTATCTGGAGCGACTGGTTGCGGACCTTCTGACCTTCAGTCGGGTCATGGACGCCAATGAGGGCTTGAATCTGGATATGTGCGAGCTCAACAAGCTGATCCCGAAAATTTTCACCGAATCGCAGGAAGTGACCGGCAAATCAGGAATAACGGCGTCTTTTGATCTTGAGCAGCTCCCGCCCCTGCTCATCGACCGTGAGAAAATTACCTTTGCCCTCAGACAGGTTATAGACAACGCCTATAAATTCTCCGGTCAAGAAGGGACCGTCCTTGTTTCAATCAAAAAATCCGGCGGCGGATGCAAGATCATCGTCGAGGACAGCGGCATCGGCATCTCCAGGGAAGAACTGCCGAAGATCTTTGAAAAGTTCTATCAGGTCGATTCTTCCCTGACCGGTCAGATAAGGGGTTTCGGACTGGGTCTCTATTATGCGAAAGAATTCATCAGACTGCACAATGGCAGCATAACCGTTGACAGCGAACCGGGCAGGGGGACTAAGGTTACCATAACTCTGCCTTTGCAGGAAAGTTGATCCCTCCTGACCAACACTCCCCCCTCATAAATTTGCGACTCAAAGCAATAAAAGAATCGTCACATCTTTATACGGCATTGGCTCGTAATGCTATGACTGGCGCAGATAAAAAAAGCAGGATCATTTCTGATCCTGCCTCTGAAAAAGCTAAACCCAATGGGCACTATCTTCTGGACCTCTTTCTGAATGCGGCAAGGCCCACAAATCCGGAGCCGAGAAGCAGCATGGTGGCCGGTTCCGGAACCGGCGCCGGCGAACGTACGATGTAATCTTGCCAGCCAAGACCATAACCTGATGGAGCATTACCAGGACTCACGGCAAGTGAATATTGGGTCAGATCAAAACTGCCGG
>JBGQDJ010000084.1:0-9063 GCA_041495805.1 Geobacteraceae bacterium | reverse complement strand
CGCAGCCTCTGGCCACGTAACTTAACCTTGTGAAGAACGTTGATCCGTGGATGACTTCTTCCTCTCACTTGATTATATTATAACGCACAATTAAGATGAATCGTTGACAACCCTCGCCGTTAAAATAAACTATACCCCTACTGACCTTCAGGTTCAAATGGACTGATGATATTAATCGGCAAATTCGCCGTCTCAATACGCCACAAAATGATCCATGCGCAAAATGAAAGGCCCGCCATAAATGGCGGGCCTCTTTTGTTATTTTAAATTCGTGGTTTCCCTTTTCAAGGGTAGTTACCGGCATATGCTACTGCCGGATCGATACTTCTCTCAGTTTAATTTTCCTGCCCGGTGGAGTATTTTCGATAGATTCGCCCTCCTTTTCCGACAGTCTGTTGTTTCAGGTAGCTACCTGTTTATTAATATATCATCTTACGGCAGGATTTACAGTCTGTTTAAATAAAATAATTTCGTGTATAGTATATGATTGTGTGAAGAAAGGGAGCAAGAGAGAGCTCCCTTTTTCTTTGCCTCGCAAAAGTACCCTTCTTTTCGAGCCGTACGGCTTGCGCCGGCGGCTTTTCCCATATGAAAACCTGAGATTCAAGGAGGCATCATGTCCCTTACCGATAATCATCAGTCGCTCATTCTTGCATGGATCACCGAAGAAACTGGATTCAAGCCGTTTCAGGTGGAGAATAGCGTCTCCCTTTTCCGGGAAGGGGCGACGGTTCCTTTTATTGCCCGTTACCGCAAGGAGAGGACCGGAGAGCTGGACGAGGTGGCGATCCGCACCATAGAAGAGCGCCTCGCCTACTTTACGGAGCTGGAAGAGCGGAAACTCACCGTAATCAAATCCATCGATGAGCAGGGAAAACTCTCCCCTGAATTGAAGGAACGTATCGAGGCTACCCGCCTGAAGAACGAGCTGGAAGACCTATATCTCCCATACAAGCCAAAACGGCGCACCAAGGCCACCATTGCCCGGGAGCGCGGGCTCGAACCGCTCGCCGATATCATTGCCGCCCAGGCGCTGACGACGGGAAAGCCGGAGGATGCAGCCCTTCTTTTCGTAAATCCGGAACTGGAGGTTGCCGATGCCGCAGCCGCACTCACCGGCGCGGGGCATATCATCGCGGAGCGGCTAAGCGAAGATGCCGATCTGCGCTCCTTTATCCGGACCCTGACCGCCAGGAAGGGAGTAATCGCTTCGCACGTCGCTCCCGAGAGGAAAGAGACCGTCACCAAGTTCGAGATGTACTACGATTACCAGGAGCCGCTGCGGGAGGTCCCCTCCCATCGCATGCTCGCCATGCGCCGCGGCGAGAAGGAAGAGGTGCTGTTTCTCAATATTCTAGCTCCTGGGGAGGAAATTCTGTCCGGGCTCAAGGAACGGGTGGTCATCAGGGAAAGCATCTTCCGGCCGCTTCTCGAAGGGGTGGTCGAAGATGCTTACAAAAGGCTTCTTGCCCCTTCCATTGAGGTCGAGCTTCGCCTTGAAGCGAAAGAGCGTGCCGAAGAGGCGGCCATCAGGATTTTTGCCGCCAACCTGCGCAACCTGCTCCTCGCCCCGCCGGCAGGGGGAAAACGGGTTCTCGGCATAGACCCGGGGTTGCGCACCGGCTGCAAAGTGGCAATGGTGGACGGGACCGGCAGGTTCCTTGCGCACACTACCATCTATCCCCACACCGGAGGAGGAAAGGCCGCAGGCGCAAAGGTCGAGCTTATGCGTCTTCTGGAAGCGCATGGCGCTGAAATGATCGCCATCGGCAACGGAACCGCCGGGCGCGAGACAGAGCAGTTCGTCAAAGAGACACTGGTGGAGGCGGGGGGAAGATTGCCGGTGGTGTTGGTGAGCGAGGCCGGGGCGAGTGTCTACTCCGCTTCGGAGATTGCCCGCGAAGAATTCCCGGAGCTGGACCTTACGGTGCGCGGCGCCATCTCCATTGCCAGACGGCTCCAGGACCCCCTTGCCGAACTGGTGAAAATCGATCCCAAGAGCATTGGCGTCGGCCAGTACCAGCACGACGTGAACCAGTCGCAACTGAAGAAGTCGCTTGATGGGGTGGTGGAGTCTTGCGTGAACTATGTGGGGGTTGACCTCAACACCGCCTCCTGGGCACTCCTGTCCTATGTCTCAGGGGTGGGGCCTGCGCTGGCGAAGGGGATAGTCCGCCATCGGGACGAGAGCGGTCCTTTTTCATTGCGCCAGGCGCTCATGCAGGTACCGCGTTTCGGCGCCAAGGCTTTCGAGCAAGCGGCAGGCTTCCTGCGCATAAGCAATGGGAGCCATCCCCTCGACAACACGGCGGTACATCCCGAATGCTACCCGGTGGTGGAGGCGATAGCTGCAGACCACGGCGTTACCCTGGCAACGCTGGCCTCCGATCCGGAACTGGTCGGCCGAATTGACCTGGCCCGCTACGTAAACGAAGCGGTCGGGCTCCCCACCCTGCGCGACATTGCAGCCGAGCTGAAAAAGCCGGGACGAGACCCGCGTGAAGAGTTTACGGCGGCAGAGTTTCGTGACGATGTCCGGCAGATTTCCGATCTGATAACGGGTATGATCCTCCAGGGAGTGGTGACCAACGTGACCGCATTCGGCGCCTTTGTTGACATTGGTGTGCACCAGGACGGACTTGTTCATGTGAGCCATCTTGGAGAGCGCTACGTGAAGGATCCGCATGAGGCAGTCCAGGCCGGTCAGGTGGTCGGGGTAAAGGTCCTGGCGGTTGACGCGGAACGGAAGAGAATATCCCTTTCCATCCGCGAGGCGAAAGGGGAGAGCGCCGGAAAGCCGCAACAAGAGCGGGCCGCAAAAGATAAAAAAGCGGAGGAGTCTGTAGTGTCGTGAGCGGTCTTAAGCGGGCGGGATTTCGGGTGCGAAAAAGTCAGCCGCGGTAGCAACCGGTAAGTCGGTGAGCCGGCAACGAAAAAAATAGCGTCATTTATTGATGCGGATAAGCATCAGATCATCAGGATCTTGTCCCTGAATATCAGGATCTCGAATGCAAGAACCGCCTTGGTCAGGAGTTTCTGCAGTTCGACGAAACGTTCCCCCAGCTCCCTCTCCTTACCTTCGGCATAAAGGATATTGACAACCCGCCCCATGATCAACAAGGGGAGGAGCACGGCTGTGTCCGGCCTGCCGCCCCCCAACCATTCGAGCATTATGTGATTGAACGGGGTTTCCGGGATGGGGCCGAGATGGAAGACCGCCCCTTGGGCCACTGTCTTAAGTACCGACGGTTGGTTCAATGGGACGGAGAAACGCGGGAAGTCGGTAACCTCCTGCTGCCGGTAGATCGCCTTCCATCCGGTTACCATCCCTCCCCGCACCTGAAACAGCGCCCCCCGCTCAAACTCCTGCCCCAGGTAACCGATGATTATCTCTGCGATTTCCTCCCGATCATCAGCCCTGGCAAGCGCCTTTGAGACATAGTCGATGGAATAGTGGCCGATCCGCTCGATCCAGGTTTCCTCCTCCACCACGATCTCGGCATCCTCAGGTTCCTGGACGTCAATGGTCATCTGCTGCGGAGGAGGAATTTCTTCCATTGTGACGGGGTAAGGCTCAATCGCTTCCGCCTGCTCAGCCGCAGGCATAAGGGGGATAGCGACCTTGCGCTCATCAATCCTATCAATGATCAGCTGGAAGCGGTAGTCTATCTCCATCTGGTAATACTTGCCGAGTGCCTGTACCAGCCTCACTTCCGGCGCCACCAGGGGTTTCACGATAAACCCGGTGATAAATCCGATCTCGTCGATGGCCTTCAGGTCCGCGGGGTCGGCCATAACAAGGCTGAGTCGGCGCTTTTCCAGCGATATGGGTATGACCCTGTATTTCAGGGCGAGTTCCTGGGGGATCAGGGAAATGACTTCCGGAGGGATGGCGAGAAGTTGATCCGGCGACACATATGGGACCGCCAGTTTTTTGCTTAAGAAACGGGCAAGGTTCTCTTCCGCGACGAACCCCAGCTCGATCAGGCTCGTGCCGACCTTTCCACCGTATACGACCCGGTTGAGCAGCGCTTCCTCAAACTGCTCCTTGGTAATCAAGCCCGCTTCCAGCAACATGTCGAGAAGAGTAATGGCCATCTTTTACCTCCGGTAAACGGCTGAAGTGTCTTTGCAGGAGGAGCCGAAGGGAAAATCTTCCTCTCCTTAACCCCCGGAAAGCTCGGCGAGATGAAATTGCATTATTAATGCGCTCAAAATAAACCTGATCCATTCGCAAGTCAAGAACTTAAGAGCTCATTTTTAATGCGTTGAGTCACCGGAATGGTCTTTTCTGCGCCGAATTTCATTTTGCGGATTCCCTGTCGGAAAAGTCGATTAATTGATTTACGTCAAATCAATTGCATTAGGATGCTCTATAATCCCATCCACCATGGTCGTCCCCGTCTTTCACAAGTTATCAAAACCCGTCCGGATTCTTGAATTAAGCAAAAGAAGTGATAGTCTGGATGAAGTCTTGTCTTTTCAGGTAATTATTATCATCAAAAGAAAGGAGAATACATGGAAAAGAAATTTGGTAAATGGTTAGCAGTATTTATGGCGGTTTCTCTAGTAGCGGTTTCATTTGCCACGGCGTTCGCGGCAAAGGCGAAGCCGGCCAAAAAGTCGGAATGCATCATCTGTCACGAAAAGGTGACTCCCGGTATCGTCACGCAGTTCCTTTCGGGCAAGATGGGGAAAGTGCTCGACTGTTCCTCGTGTCATGGCTCCGAGCACAAGTCGGCTGGCGATGTCGCCAAGGTGAAGCTCCCCACCCCTGAGACCTGCGCCAAATGTCACGCCAAGCGTGTCAAGGAGTACCGGGCAGGCAAGCATGCATTGGCCTGGGCGGCCATGAAGGCGATGCCGATGATCAATCATCAGCCTTCAGCAGTTGGCGGGGGCGACCTCAAAGGATGTTCGGCCTGCCACAAGATCGGCGAGAAGCCGGTCAGCGACCTGAAACATTACGGAAGCGGCGCCTGCGATTCATGCCACACCCGGCACAGCTTCTCTGTCAAGGAGGCGAAGGACCCGCGCGCCTGCAGAACCTGCCACATGGGCTTCGACCATCCCCAGTGGGAGATGTGGCAGACCTCAAAGCACGGCACCATCTGGGAGATCGAGCCGGCAACCGGCCGCGCACCCACCTGCCAGACATGCCACATGCCTGACGGCGGCCATGACGTGGAGACCGCATGGGGTTTCCTGGCGCTTCGTCTTCCTGAAGACGACAAGGAGTGGCTTGCCAACCGGGTGACCATACTCCAGGCAATCGGCGTTCTCGATGACAAGGGGAACCCCACGGAGCGGCTGGACGCTGTCAAGGGGGCCAAGGTGGCGAGGCTCACCAAGGAAGGCTTTGACAAGGACCGTGAGAAGATGATCGATGTCTGCTCCAAGTGCCACGCCAGGAATTACGCCATCGATAACCTGAAGGCGGGTGACGACGTGATCCGCGAGGTGGACAAGATCTTCGCCGACTCCATCAGGACCGTAAAGGCCCTCTACGACGACGGCATCCTGCAGAAACCGGAAGGGTGGAAGTATGCGCCGGACCTGCTCCAGTTCTACGAGGCGAAGACCGCGGCCGAGCAGGAGCTCTACCTGATCTTCCTGGAATACCGGCAGCGTGCCTTCCAGGGCGCATTCCACAGTAACCCCGACTACATGCACTGGTACGGCTGGGCAAAGGTGAAGGAGGCGGCCGTCCGGATCAAGGAGGACGCCGCGCGCATGCGCAAGGAGCACAAGAAGTAGTCAGGCAATCTCCATTTGAAGGACAAGAGAAAAGGCGGGGATCAAACCCCGCCTTTTCTCTTGTTAAAATTCCATGCCGATACGGCCATCGAACCGAACTCATCACGACTGAGGGTGAACTCCTATTTAACAGCTACCGAAGGGGAAGGTTTTACATCACTTTGCAGGCCACCAGGAAAAGCGCTTCCAGGTAGCGTTGTGCTCTTGCCCTCTCTTCTTGTGTCAGTGCCTCAGTGTGGATTGACGCGCGGAAGAGCCGGAGGAAACGGCGGGCTGAACGGTCGATGATTGGATTATCGTGGCCGAGACGGGGGGCGATCTGGAGAGGGAAGAGATGCCGAGGAGAAATTTTGTCCATGAGGCAGGGATTGAGCCGGAGCAGCGCTTTGCTGTCCACCGTGCATGGCCCGCTGGTATTGAGACCCAGGTAGCAGATGATGTTGGTGTGGGTCTCCCGCCTGCGGTCCAGCTCCCGCAGACGTGCGATCTCGGCGGCGGGGTCGGGGATGGCGCCCCCGTGGGCAAAGAGGAGCGGCTGCAGGTGCGTTTGCCCGACCAGGGCAAGAAAATCATCGATCCGGTAGGTGTGAACGCAAGGGTGGAGGAAGAGGTCAGCAAGTCCGGAGTCGGAGCGGGCCTCCCAGGAGTCGTCCAGGTATTCGCGGACACGGCTTCCCGGTTTTGCCCTTTTGAGAAGGTGTTTCAGAGCAGTCAGGTCGCTTATGCCAAGGTGCTTCACTGCGTGCCGGATAGACTCGGCCTCTCTTCTCGCATATCGACCATAGAGCATCACTCGAAGTATCCCTCCGGAAACGAGGCGGCGCTCAAGTGCCCGCAAACCGGACAAAGGATCGTCCAGATGATGGAGCACCCCAAATGCATCGATGAGATGGAACGGGCCGGGGGCAATTGCCGGATCGAGCAAGTCACCCTGTATGAATCTGACATTGCGGCGTCCATGCAGCAGGCAGTGGAGCCGGGCACGGTTGAGATTCGCACCTGAGAGGTCGAGGGCGGTCACCTTTGTCTCCGGATTGGCCACGCTCATGGGATATGGTGCGAATGAGCCGCTCCCGGCAATGAGGACCCGTCCCTCTCCGGCCTCCGGAAACTCTCCGTTGAAGCGCGCCCATAGGGCCTGGAGGTTCAGGGCATAGGTGTCGCACCGCCTTACCGATGAGAGGAGCGGGTAATGGGGATAGGGATGCCGTTCGTAATGACCGCGCACTTCATGGGACGGCATAAAACACGGCTCCTTCCGGGAATTATATCAATACTTGAACTGCAACTGGTAGAGCCGATAGTACAGCCCTTTTTTTGCCAGCAATTCCTGGTGATTCCCCTCTTCCACCTTCTCTCCCCGGTGGATGACGACGATCCGGTCGGCGTCCTGAATGGTTGAGAGGCGGTGCGCCACGACGATGGAGGTCCGCCCCGTCATGAGCCCCTTGAGCCCCTCCTGGATGAGCCGCTCACTGGCGGAATCAACACTGGCGGTCGCCTCGTCGAGGACGAGTATCTCCGGGTCAAAGGCGACGGCCCTGGCAAAGGAGATGAGCTGACGTTCCCCGGCGGAGAGATTCACCCCCCGCTCAAGCACCGCTTCCCTGTAACCGTTGGGGAGGTTGAGGATGAACCGGTCGGCCCCGACCATGGCCGCTGCCCCTTCCACGCGCTTTCCGGCAATCTCGTCGTCAAGGCAGATGTTATGCCTGATGTCGCCGGTGAATAGAAACGGGTCCTGGAGTACCATGCCGATCCTTCTCCTCAGCATGGGGAGCGGTATCTGCCGGATATCGTTGCCGTCGATGGTTATGGCTCCCTTGCCCACCTCGTAGAGGCGGGTAAACAGCCGGGTCACCGTGGTCTTGCCGCCGCCGGTCTCACCCACGATCGCAATTCTCTCCCCGCGCCGGATCTTCAGGTTGAACCCTTTCAGAACATGGTCATCACCCTGATAGGCGAACCAGACATCACGGAACTCGATTGTTTGGAAAGGTTCGGTACCCCCCCCTTCCCACCCCTTAACGAAAGGGGGGGGTATTTCGGAGTCGTTGGTTACTGCTTCACCCTTTGGCAAAGGGGGATTGAAGGCGATTTGATCCTCTTTTTCCGTGTCAAGAAGATGAAAGACCCGCTCAAGCGCCGCCATCGCACCCTGCATGACCGAGTATTTGGCGGAGAGGTCGCGGATGGGGGCGAAGAACATCTCGATATACTGGATAAATGCAACCAGCGCACCGAAGGTGAGCGCGCCACGGACGATCTCACCGCCGCCGTACCAGATGATAAGTCCTACCGCAACCGAGGAGAGGGTTTCCACAAGGGCGTAGAGCGATGCGTCCCAAGTGATCACCGGCAGGTTGGCATCCCGGTAACCGGCGTTGAGTCGGGAGAATTCGTGCCGCTCCGTCTGTTCGCGGTTGTAAAGCTGCACCACGGCCATGCCGCCGATACTTTCGGAGAGGAATGAATTGAGATTTGCCAGCCTGGACCGGACATTGCGGAAGGCTGTACGCATCTTCCTGCGGAAGCTGAAGACGGTCCAGATCAGGATGGGTAGCACGGAAAAGGTGACAAGAGATAGCTTCAGGTTCATCCAGAGCATGATGCCGATGATTCCAACCAGGGCGAGCAGGTCTCCGACGATGGTGATGGCGCCGGCGGTGAACATCTCGCCGAGGGCCTCCACGTCGCTGGTCAGCCGGGTTACCAGGCTGCCGCTGGGTGTCTTGTCGAAAAAGGCCATGGACAGGCGCTGGACATGGGTGAACATCTCCATGCGCATGTCTTGCATCACCTTCTGCCCCAGAAGCTGCAATAGATAAATACTCGCATAGGAAAAGAGCGAATCGGCAAGGAGCAGCAGGAAAAACCAGAAAGCCAGGAGCGGAAGCCCCTCCATCCGGCCGGTTACGATGTGCTTGTCGATGGCTATCTTGAGGAGCCAGGGCTGGGCGAGCTTTGAAGCAATCATCGGCGGGAGGAGCAGCAGGGCGCAGATCACCTCCCATCGGTAGGGAGCCAGATAACGGACAAACCTCGTCATGAGCCTGCGGTCGTAGGCCTTGCCGATTATATCTTCTTCATAGAGTCCGCCAAAGTGCATTATAAAACCCAAAAACTCGAACCGCAGAGGACGCGGAGGTACGCAGAGGGAAAGCTAAAGATTGTTCACCAGCCGTATAATCCCTTCTTTTAAATGAACAACATTGAAATTGATCAAAAGACCTAATTTTTTGCCGCTTAACTTCAGATAGGTTAGTAGTTGCGCTTTATGTATCGGCAATAGCTTTTCTATTGCTT
>JBGQDJ010000083.1:0-9064 GCA_041495805.1 Geobacteraceae bacterium | reverse complement strand
CCTTAATTGGCTTTTGTTAAATGCATTCCAGGGGCGTGGATGTATTTATTGTTTTGGAGGGTTAGAAGGTGAGGAAGGGCCGCATGTGCCGGGTTAATGCCGGGGCAGTGGCCTTTTTTGATTTTGAAGAGTGTGAGCGTTGGTTGGAGGAGGTGTGGGCAACGCAGAGAATCTATATTCTTCCAAATGTCCGAAAGTCCAACCGGACGCAAAAACTTTCCCCAAGCCAGTCAAATAACTGCACGAATCAAGAAACTTTCTTTTGCAAACTTGTTGCATATTCTTCATTTAATTTATATAAATATATGCTATACAAAGCAGAAATGAAAATCCATTAAGATTCCACTCCAAACCCAGGAGATAAAGGATGCGATTCACCATGAGAAACTGGTCACTCGGGAAAAAACTCATCGCGGTTGAAGCCTTGCTCGTATTTCTTCTGCTCGCTGCCTTTACCTACTACGTCTACAAATACAGCGAAACCCTGCTGGAGAGCAGTCACATTGACGACATGAAACGACAGGTGAATCTGGCCAAGGGTATGCTTGAAGTATACGAGAATACCGTTTCCCAGAGCACGGAAAAATTCTCCAACGTCTTTATTTCCTACTTTCCCGAGCGATTCCAGCTTGACCCCCGGCGCACTGTAAAAATCGGCACGGTGGATACACCGGTGCTGTTGCATGGCAACAGGGCGCTCAACCTGAACTTTGAGACCGTCGACCACTTTACAAAAATGACCGGGGCAGTTGCCACCGTTTTTGCCAAAAATGGTGATGACTTCGTTCGCATCACCACATCGCTCAAGAAACAGGACGGTTCGCGGGCAGTTGGCACGACCCTGGGGAAGAATCATCCTGCCTATAATTCGCTCATCAAGGGAGAAAGCTATCTCGGTCGCGCAACTCTCTTCGGCCGTGACTATTCGACCAAATATGTGCCGATCAAGGGGGACGGCGGAGAGATCATCGGCATACTGTTCGTCGGCTTCGATACCAGCGAGGCGCTGAATTTCATGAAGAAGCGGATGAACGCGATCAAGATCGGCAAGACCGGATTTATTTTCGCTTTGAATGCCGAAGAAGGAGAACAGCTGGGGAACCTCGTCATCCACCCCCATGACGAGGGGAAGAACATACTCGGAGCAAAAGATACGGATGGTCGGGAGTATGCCAGGGAGATGATCAGGAACCGGCAGGGTCTTAGCCGTTTCTTCTGGAAGAATGCCGGCGAGAGTGAAAAAGCGCCGCGGGAGATGTTAGCGGTTTATACGTATCTTGACAATTGGAAGCTTATTATCGCGGCGGGCGCATTTGAAGATGAGATAACCGCCGATATCCGCCAGTTGCGCAACACCCTCCTGGGAGCCAGTATCCTGATCGTTCTTATTATTATCGGGGTTCTTTTTTATGCGGCACTGCGTATGGTTGTCCAGCCCCTTCGCCAGGCGGTGAATTTTGCAGGCGTGGTGGCAGGCGGAGACCTCTCTAAATCTCTTATAGTGCGCAATCGCGACGAAATCGGCCTGCTCGGCGAAGCCCTCAATCAGATGGTGACAGGACTCAAAAAGATGATCGGAAAAATTCGCGACACCTCAGGCCAGGTGGCGAGTGCGGCGAACCAGATCTCGGCCAATTCCGAGCAGTTGAACAAGGCTGCCCTTTCCCAGGCGTCGGCCGCAGAGGAGACATCGAGCACCATGATACAGATGACCGCATCCATCCAGTCGGTCGCTGCCAATGCCGGCTCCCTGGCCTTAAATGCCGACGGAGTCGCCTCTTCCATACAGGAACTGGGGACGTCGAGCGAACAGGTGGCAAAAAACGCCGAGGTTATGGCGGAGTCGGTGACCGAGGCCACATCGGCCATCGAGGAGATGACGGTCACTATCGGCCAGATGGCGGACAACAACCAGGAAATGCAGAAGGTTGTCGGTGAATCCGCGGCTACCATCGAGCAGATGGCCGCCTCGATCAAGGAAGTGGCAAGGAATGTGGAAGATGCGGACATGGTGGCCAAGACCGCTGCACAGGAGGCTGTCGCGGGGCAGGAGGCTGTCAACGAGGCGCTGGCGGCCTTGAAACGGGTAGCGGACGTCATCGGAAAGACCGCGGAATCGATCATCAACCTTGACCAGCGTTCAGAAGAGATCGGCAACATTGTCAAGGTGATAAGAGGAATCGCCGACAGGTCCAACCTCCTGGCTCTCAACGCATCCATCCAGGCAGCCCAGGCCGGTGAGGCGGGGCTCGGTTTCGCAGTGGTTGCTGAAGAGATGCGTACCCTTGCAAATCAAAGCGCCAATGCCACCAAGGAGATCGGGAAAGTGATCGGCCATGTTCAGGCCGATACCGGCAATTCTGTCAGGTATGGAGAAATGGCGGCCCGGGAGGCGCTGGCATCCATGGAACTGTCCGGTGCCGCCGGCAACTCTCTTAACAATATCGTCAAAAGCATCGAACAGACGAGCAGTCTGATGTCAAGTATTGCACGGATGACAGCGGAGCAGGCAAATGCCTCGACCCAGGTGATCAAGGCAGTGGAAAAAATGAGCCAGGCCAGCAATGTTCTGGCAAACGCGGCTCGGGAGCAGTCTCAGGGGAGCCGGCAAATCCGGAAATCGGTGGAGATCATGAATACCATGACCGGACAGGTGACCATCGCCACGAAAGAACAGTCTTTGTCGGCACGGCAGATCATGGAATCGGTACATGTAATCAACACCATGACCCAGCAGGTGGCAAACGCCACCGCGGAACAGAACACAGGGAGCAAGGTAGTCTTTGCCGCGGTCGAGAATATAAGTGAAATCACCCAGGGGAACCTGGCTTCCATAGAGCAGCTTTCCCGGGCAACCCGGAGCCTCTCCCGGCAGGCGGCCGACCTGGCGGTCCTTATCGAGGAATTCAAGGTGGAATGAAATTACCGCAAGCCGTTTGATGTCGTGCCGGCCGGTGATTTTCTTAAACCAGAGTTTGAAGTACCGCGAATATCTCATCCACCTTGAAGGGTTTGGCGACCACTCCGCAAAAACCGTATTCCCTGAAATGGGCAAGAATCGGGTCGTTGGAATAGCCGCTCGTGACCACCCCTTTGACATCCGGGTCGATTTCCAGCAGATTCTTCATCGTTACCTTGCCTCCCATGCCGCCCGGGATGGTCAGATCCATGAAAACAACCGCATAGGGTATCCCCGATTCCCGCGCTTCCCGATAGAGATTGAGCGCGGCCGTCCCGTCTTCGCACTCATCAACCTGGTACCCGAGATGGCTGAGGATCTCTCTCGCCGTCTCTCTGACAACCTGTTCATCATCAACGACAAGTATTCTTCCCTTGCCTCTTCCCTGCTTCCGCTCCTTAGGCAGGGCTGTTTCCTCGGCGGGCCCTTTATCGGTCGCGGGAAGGTAGATATGAAATGTCGTTTCAGAGCCGGGTATAGATTCAGCGCCAACATACCCTTTGTGATTTATGATGATGGAATAGACGCTGGCCAGCCCCAATCCGCTCCCCTTCTTCTTGGTGGTAAAATAGGGATCGAAGATTTTCTGCAGAATTTCACCCGGAATCCCTATCCCCTGGTCCCTTATCAGAATATGCACGTATCTCCCCTCCGGCAACGGTAGGTTGCAGTCGTTGCCAAGGGTGATATTTTCGGCACGGATAGCAATTTTGCCGCCATCCGGCATGGCCTGGTCGGCGTTGATTATGAGGTTATTGATGACCTGGCTCATCTGGCCGCCGTCAACTTCAACATCCCACAATTCGTCAGGCAGGGAAAACGCGCACTTGACGTTGGAGCCGCGCAAAACGAAACCGGCGGAGTCCATGATGATCCGCGTCATCGAATCAACCTTTTTGACGGGAGCGCCCCCCTTTGCAAAGGTAAGGAGCTGCCGGGTCAACCCCTTGGTCAGGTCGCAGGCCTTTTCCGCCTCTCCAAGACGGGCGTACGCCTTTTCCTCAGGCTTTACATACATCTTCGCCAGGGAGATATTCCCCATGATTCCGGTCAGAAGGTTATTGAAGTCATGGGCGATTCCACCGGCAAGCACGCCCAGGGATTCAAGCTTATGGGCCTTCAGGATCTCCTCTTCCATTTTTTTCCGCTCGGTAATGTCGCGAAAGCTCCAGACCCTCCCGACAATCTCATTGTTGAGGTACTGTGGGCGGGAGTATCTCTCAAAAATACGTCCGTCCTTGAATCGCAGTATGTCGAGACTCTCTTCCTCCGGCCGGCAGTAAAGGTTTCTCACCTTTGCGATAAACTCATCCGGATTTGTCAACTGGTCAATGACATAGGCCAGTGTCTGATCATCGTCGCGCGACAATATCAATTCTTCCGGAATACGCCACAATTCCAGGTACCTTTTATTCCAGTCAACAATCCCCCCAACCTTGTCAACAACCAGGATGCCGTCATTGGTTGATTCTATTGTGGCCCTGAGAAGAGAGACGGAATGTGAAGACGCTTCCTCAGCGATCTTGCGCGCCTCCACTTCCCTGGTCAGCTCCCTGTTGGCCTGCTGCAATTCTTCCTCTGTCCGCCGGCGCGCAATGATATCGTCGCACAGTTTTTCGTTGAGTTCCGACAGGTCCCTTGTCCGTTCCCCGACTTTCATCTCCAACTCGTCGTGGGCCTTTTGCAGCGATTCTTCCGACCGTTTTCTCTGACGGATAACGTAGAGGAGCATGAGAATCACACCGCTCAGGGAGGCGATGCCGATGAGCATTGCCAAGATTACCTCATTAGGGACCTTGTGGAACGATTCCGGCTCATTTATGACAACGCTCCCTTTGGGGAGGGCAGTTTTTGTTATGCCGAACCGCTCCATCTGGCGATTGTCGAACATGAAGCGGTTCGGGCTTTTCATAAGCACCGGGATTGCATCCGCCTTCTCTCCCTTCAGGATACGCACAGCCGTTTCACCGGCTGTCTTGCCCTGATTGTAGCCACTGGTGAGCATGCCCCCCACTATCCCGAAGCCGAGGTTAAAATCCCACAGTCCATAACAAGGCACTCGGCTGCTCTTTGAGATCAAGCCGGTGCTCTCGCTGAACTCGTAAAAGGCGCCGGACTTGTCCTTCTGAAAGATGGTTATGAGGACAAGAGTGTCATTGCCAAGCTTGCCGACAGTGTCGAGGATTTCGCTCATATCCATATCATCGAGGAACGTAAAGCTCACTCTGTCTTTATATTTCGGGACAATGCCTTCGAATTGCGCATGGACCTTTTTCCCTGTCGTTGTCATGTCGGTAACAACGAATACCTTTTTTGTCCCCGGATGGAGGTTCAGCATCAAATCAAGCGTTGCCGGGATGTCGGCGTCTTCATTGACCCCGGTATACCCCTTGAATCCGGCCGGCACGGAATCAGGCTTGAACCAGTTGACCCCGCAGAACACGACTGGCGTATCCGGGAATAGCTCGTCGCGGTTGCGCTTCAAAAAATTGAACGCATCGTCATCCGTTGCGATGATCAAATCGAACCTGATCCCGTGGAATTTGTACTTATACGTGCCGCGGAGCTGCTCAAAATATGGCTCGGCGTAAGCCCATTTCGTCCCCATATAATCTATAACTACTTTGAAGCCGTTCCTGACAGGGTCCAACGCTGCCATAGCGCCCTGAGTCTCGTCGTCGGTCCATTTATAGCCCTGATGGTAGGAGTTGAGGATCAGGACGTTTTTCTTCTCCCCAATCCGCGCTCCGTCTGATGCAATGGATTTCGACGGCAAATAAACGAACATGCAAAATATGAGACAGAATAAAAAAAGTCCGCATGTAAAAATCCGTGATGGAATCATCTTCGGTTTCCTGATAGTAGGATGATAGAAGGCTTCTCCCCGGCAGGCGCAGTATGTCTGAAACCTCATGGTTCTTATGTTACATCAAGGTTATTTATAATGACAGCGTGAAATAACCACATGAGATCGGGATCGAGGTAAGTGCCGTTCATTGCGTCCATCAGTTCAATGGCCTCTTCCCAGGGTAATGCTTCGCGATAGGGCCTGTTCGAGGTAAGCGCGTCGAAAATGTCCGCAATGGTTACGATCCTTGCCTCAATGGGTATCGTCCTCCCCCTTAAGCCGTGCGGATAACCTTCTCCGTCGTAGCGCTCATGGTGAAACAGAATTATATTTATGACCGCTTGCGGAAGCCTGGCCTGCCTGGCCACTCGAGCCCCCCACACGGGATGCTGTTTAATGGTATTGAATTCAGCATCCTTGAGCTTGCCGTTGAAATTGAGCACTGCGTCGGGAACACCGATCTTGCCGCAGTCATGGAGCCAGCTGCCATATTTTATATGCTGCTTCGTCTCATCCGGAAGCCTCAGTTGATCCGCGATCATCAGGGCGAAACCCGCGACCCTGTCGCAATGCCCCCTGGTATAGGGGTCCTTGAGCTCTATGGTCTGGGCGAGGGAGAGGAGGGTCGCCTCGTCGCTGTTGCGAAGCGACTGGACGAACCGGTAATGTTCCACCCCTTCCTTAACGGTTCGGATCAGCGCCTCGTTCTCCCACGGTTTGACGATGAAACGGAAGACTTCGCCGATATTTATCGCTTCAATGGCGGTCGAGAGATCGGCGTGGCCCGTCATCAATATCTTCACGGTCTCGGGAGATAAATCCTTAAGGCATGTCAAAAGCTCGATCCCGCACATGCCGGGCATCCGGTTGTCCGTAATCAGGACCGCGATCTCTTTTTCCCCTATCAGTCGCAGTGCCTCTTTCGCATTTTCCGCCTTCAGGACCGCCACATCAACGTCCGCAAAGGCCCTTTCCATGGAGTTGAGGATATTCACCTCGTCATCAACAAACAGCACATTTTCCCGCATGTCATACCTCTCCGTTCAGGGTGGGAATTATCATATACTTTCCAAGTCAGCCAACGAGAACCATTTCCCTCATATTTTTTATCGGACAGATGGAGGGAAACTTTAATCACGGAGGGAGTTCAGGTGCACCGGGTATGGAATTTAAGGGCCGTTGAATTTGATGAACTCGCAACAAATCATCCCCCCTCCCTTGACGGGAGGGGATATTATTTGGAGAATTTGCGAGAGCTTCAAATTTAATATTTCTGAAAATCTGTCGATAAATAATTCAACGACAAGGATTTTACAGTTTAATAAACAGACGGGAACGATAAGCTCGAAAACGGCCGCAATAATAAAGGAGTTTCTGGAGGAGGAGATGGGCGAATTACTGACCATACAGATGCCTCATGAGGCAGAGGAAGACAGGGGAATGGACAACAGGATATTCCGGAATATAGTCGAAGGGATCAATGACCTCATCTATATCTGCTCGCCTGATCACCGGATTCTGTATATGAACCCTTCCCTCGTGGAAAAAATCGGGCGGGAAGCTGTCGGAGAATATTGCTATGCCGCGCTCTGTGACCAGGATTCGATCTGTCCATGGTGTGTAAAGGAAAACGGCCAGAAAGAGGGATCGCAGGTTTGTGAGCTTATAAACCCCAGAGCCGATCTCGTCTATCACGTTTCAAGCATACCGATCACAAATGAAGATGGAACAATAGACAAGGCGTCCATCATGCATGATATTACCAATCGCCGGAGTATTGAGGAGAGCCTGCTGCAGGAAAAGCAAATAAGCGAGGGTGTGGTCAACAGCCTGCCGGGAATCTTTGTATTCATGGATGAGAAGCTGCGGCCCATCTGCTGGAACAGGAACTTTGAAGATATCTCGGGTTATACGGCTGATGAACTTGCCGGGATGAATATGGCCGATTTTTTCTCGGGATGGGAAAAAGAGCTGTTTGAAGATAAGATCCGTGAAGTTAAGGATCGCGGCGTCAGTTCCATGGAGCTGCGGCTTTCAGGCAAAAACGGCGACTTGACTCCTTTTTCCATAAGGAACTCAACCGTTTCGGTCAATGACACCAGGTATGTCATTCTTTCGGGAAATGACCTGGTTGAAAGGCATGAGGCGGAAAGGGTTCTGCATCAACTGTCGCGGGCCGTTGAGCAGAGCCCCTGCTCGATCGTAATCACCGATACCGAAGGGAACATCGAATATGTAAACGAGAGGTTCTGCCAGGTAACAGGCTATTCCCTGGAAGAGACCATAGGCCAGAACCCGCGAATCCTGAAATCAGGTAATACCAGATCTGAAGATTACAGAAAGATGTGGGAAACAATTGCCGCCGGCGGCGAGTGGCGCGGGGAATTCCACAACAGGAAGAAATCAGGGGAGACCTATTGGGAGTTTGCCACTGTTTCCCCGATAAAAAATGCCGACGACGTTATCACCCATTTCCTTGCCGTCAAGGAGGATATCACCGAACGCAAGAAAATAGAGTGGGAGCTGCATAAAAGCAAGGCGGAACTCCTTGTAAAGCATGAACAGCTGAAAAGTTACATCCAGCAGGTGGAGAAGACAAAAAAGGAATGGGAAAACACCATGGACTGTATCGGCGACATCGTCATCCTGGCCGACAGGGAAAACAGGATCAAGCGCTGCAACAAGTCACTGGTCGAGCTTACCGGCTTACCGCTGAAGGAGATTACCGGCAAGGAGTGGCGGGGACTCCTTGCGGAGCATGGAATGTCCATACCTCCATCCTGCGCGCAGGGGATGGAACTCTGCCATACGAATTCCGGCAGATGGTATGTCTACGACTCCTACCCGTTCACCGACAGGGCCAGTAAAGAGGTTACCGGCTCCGTTATAACGCTGCACGACAATTCAGTGGTCAAGCAGTTTAACAGTGAGCTGGAAAAGGCCTATTCCGACCTGAAGGCTACTCAGGCGAAGGTTGTGCAGCAGGAGAAGATGGCCTCCATCGGCCAGCTGGCAGCCGGGGTGGCCCATGAGATCAACAACCCGATGGGCTTCATATCCAGCAATTTGAGCACATTGGCAAAATATCTCGACAGGCTGAACGATTTCATCCAGGCCCAGGCCGATCTGATCGAAATGGTGACGGACGAGGGCGCTTCCGCGGGGCTCAAGGAGAAGAGGAAAGCCCTGAAGCTCGATTATATCCTGGAAGACGGCAGGGAGCTGATCAAGGAATCTCAAGATGGGGCCGAACGGGT
>JBGQDJ010000082.1:0-9129 GCA_041495805.1 Geobacteraceae bacterium | reverse complement strand
GGAGCGATTCGGTGAAGGAGGCCCTGTTCTTCCCGGCGCCACAGAATATGCCGAGTCCGGTTATTGCGATTTTTTTGTTTATGGTCGCCTGCTTCATAAGATGCCTTTTGTTTCCAACTCGGAAACTAGAGAAGCCCCCCGTCAACGATAAGACACTGCCCGTTTATGTATGAGGCCCGGTCGGAAGCAAGGAAAGCCACCACTTCCGCAACCTCCTCGGGACGTCCGAGCCTTCCTGCGGAAGTGCTCTTTACTATATTATCCACAAGCTCTTTTTTCATCTCGGCAATCATCTCGGTTTCAATGAGACCCGGCGCTACCGCATTTACCCTGATTCCCATGGGGCCCAGTTCCCTGGCCAGGGACTTGGTGAAGCTTATGGCCGCCCCCTTGCTCGAGGCATAATTGGTCTGGCCGGCGGTACCCATTATCCCGGAAATCGACGAGAGGTTTATTATCGCGCCCCTGCGTTTACCGATCATCTTGCGCGCCCCCCACTTGCAGCAGTGGAAGAGCGGGGAGAGGTTCCCCCGGATCACGGCCTCCCAGTCGTCATCGGCCATCATGACCAGGTAATTGTCGCGGATAATGCCGGCATTGTTCACCAGCACATCGATGTGGCCACGCCCCTCGGCGGCGGCCTTCATCAGGGCAACGGCCCCTTCCTGGCAGCTCACATCCGACTTTACCGTCCGGATTGTTCCGGGCAGCCCTTTTGCTTCTTCCAGAAGGGCGACGGCAGCGGCATCATTACGCAGATAGGCCGCGGTAACGATGGCCCCTTCCGCGGCAAAATGGAGAGAAATGGCCCTCCCTATGCCGCGCGTGCCGCCGGTAACTACTACTATCTTGTCCTTGAATTCCATGGAGAATAAAACCTCAAGATTGATTCAAATCCAAAATCCGAATCTGTTTCCTGTTTCGTTTTTCGATATCGCGCATGAATCTCTACATAGGGCGGACATGGGTTCGACCGACACCCTTCATAAGTTTCCAGAGCGGCCCGCGCACCGGAAATCCGCGCATGGTCTCGAGCATTTTGTCGCTTACATTGATCTCCAGCCCAGGCGCTATCCAGTTCTTTCTTTTCGCTGAAAGCTCGGTGATTATATCACAAAGGGAGTCCCGAATGCTAGGCGAGATGTAGAAAACGGGCTCCAGCAGGGGACTCTCCGGGCTGATAACACCGTCCGCCACTGCCCGCAGATATATGGCAGTGCGGGGAAAGACCCTGATCCCGGTCATGGCGATGACCGCGGTGGGAGAAACCTCGTCCATGAGCGCAAAACTCTCCAGCACGGTCTCCCTGTTCTCGCCCGGACCGCCGAACAGAAGGTAGTGGGCGAAGTCCATTCCAAAATCACGGCAGAGTCGGGAAGAGGAGCGGACCGCATCCACCGTGAAAGACTTCCCGAGACTTTTCAGAATCTCCGGCGAACCGGAGTCGGTGCCGAACTCCACCGCGTCACATCCGGCATCAGCCATCGCCTGCATCAGGGAGGGGGTCATAAAATCGGGGTTGATGAACGCCGACCAGTTGATCGGCAGCCGTTCATCGGCAATGGCGCGGCAGAGCCGTTCGGCAAAGTCGGGTGGATAATTGAAGATGTCATCGACAAAATAGACGTAGCTTACCCCGTATTTCTCCACAAGTTCCCGCAGCTCGGCGACGATATCTTCGATGGGGCGCAGCCGCGTCCGGGTCCCCTCCAGGAGGGGATAGGTGCAGTAGCAACAGGTGAACGGGCAGCCTCGCTTTGTCTGCACATTTGCCATCCCACCTTCCCGGTGATAGCGCTCAACCGCGAAGAGCGACCGGTCCGGGGCGCCGATCCGCTCCACAAGCCGGGGCGCCACAAAACCGGAATCCCCCCGTCGGACGACCCCCGCAAGGCCGGTCGTGGCGGCGCCGTCTGCAATACGCTCCAGGAGCAGGGGGAGCGCCTCCTCCCCTTCGCCGGCCAATCCGTAATCGGCGTCCAGGAAGGCGAGCACCTCAAGCGGCATGAGGGAAAAACCGGAACCGCCGACGATGACCGGCAGCCTGCCGCGGCAGAGGTCCACTATCCGCCTGATACCGTCCAGATAGGAGCGCGATAGCGGAAAGGTGACATTGTCGATATTCCTGATGGAGATGACCAGGGCATCCGCCCGGAACTCCGCAACGGCATCCGCGACAGCGGTTTCCGGATTATCCGCGAAACAGAGGTCGAGCACTGAAAGCTGATGACCAACCGCAACCAGCGGGCCTGCCAGGTAGGCGAGACCCAGGGGGAACACCGGGTAGGGAGAACGTTCCCTGTTGGCTGAGACGAGGAGAACCCTCATTCCCCCTCCTGCCATGCCAGGAGCTGTTCAACCCGTTCCCGGATCAGAGGGGGGAGTGAATACTGGAGGATTCCGTTCTTGTCGGTAAGGCTGTGCAGCACCCGACCGGCAGCGCATTTCCTGCCGTCACCGCCGATTATGTCGGTGATGAATTCCAGGGTCGCGGTCTCCATCCGATTGAGTGAGGTCCTCACCCGCAACTCCTCGTCAAACCGGGCCGGCCTGAGGTATTTCAGTTCAAGGAGCACCACCGGTGCAATGTAGCCGGCAGCGGCTATCTGCCCGGCGTCCAGACCGAATCTTCCGGCCAGGTCATTGCGCCCCACCTCCATCCACGCCACGTAATGACCGTGCCAGGCTACCTGGAAGGCATCGACCTCGTTGAAGCGGACCTTTATGGCTGTTTCGCGGTATTTCATCCCTTCTTCACCCGGATCGATTTTCGTTGTCTATCCAGCGATTGAACTTTTTCAGGGAATCGCCGCTCCCCACCTCGAGGAATTTCCCGGCCCCACCTACCTTCAGCGACAAATAGCTCCGCTCCCAGTAAACCGGCAGCGAGAGTTCCCTGACCATAAATGAGGCCATCTCGGAGGCTTTGAGACGCGTCTGGTCAATGTGGTCCAGAATGGGTACGGACGGTTCCCGGAAGCGGAATTCACCGCATATCTCTCCAATAGGGGCCTCCAGCTCTGCCATGAGCGGCGAATGGAGCGGAGCGTCACAGGGAAAGGCCTTTGCAGAAAAGGCGCCCCCTGCCAGTGCTTCCGCCATGGCATTTTCCATCCCGGAGGAGGCGCCGGAGAGGAGGAAATGCCGGGATGTATTGAGATTGGCGATGTAAATGCCGTTGTTTGCGGCTATAGCGGAAAGAGGTTCCAGGGTAAGGCCGATTACAGAGCCCAGCGAATATACATTTTTACCACCCATCCGGGAGAAGCGGACACCGATTCGATAGACAAGCTCCAGGGCATCTTCCTCGGCTATGGAGCCGCAGGCCGCAAGGGCCGGATAGATGCCCATGCTGTGTTCGGCGATGATATCGGGCCGCACCCCCTCACTGAGGAGGCGTCGGTTCCGGTAGAGGCTCATGGCCGCTCCATAGACCTGGAGCTTTACATTCTCCGTCTGCTCCCCTTTTGTCCAGGCAAGAGCAACAAGGTCGAGGGAAGTCCTCTCTTCCGTCATCCGGGCGATCTCGGCAAAGTCAGGGTCATCGGGGAGAGGGGTGACGAATGAGAGGGGTTGTCCCGGAAACATGAAACAGTTCATGGGTAACGCGCCTTGCGCCTTATGGCGCTCCTGAAGCCGAAGTTCATGGGGCCGAACACCTGCAGCGATCGGTGCAGCTTGAAGATGCGGCGGTACATGGAGGAAAACGAGTAAAAAGAGTTGTTCAGCCAGTCATAACCATTCTGCAACTCTTCCGTGGACATTCCCCTGGGGATAAAGTTCACATGCTCCATGTCGTAATCCTGCCAGGAGTTGGAGGTTATCCTCCCCTCCGCTTCTAGCCGCTTTCGCACCCGGGTGCCGGGATATGGGGTAAGAACCGGGAAGATTGCGGCTTCCAGCCGCGCCTCCTCGCAGAAACGGAGAAGCTTGGGGAAACTGTCGGGAGTATCGCCGTCACAGCCGAGCACGAATGAGCCGAGAATGCCGACGCCGTTGTCGCGAAAGGCTTTGGCGTAGTCAAGAAATACGCTCGCCTTGTTCGTCACCTTGCCGATGGCGCCCAGTATCTCCTGGTTGAGGGATTCGAAACCGACGAACATGCCGACGCAGCCGGAATCACCGGCGGCCCTGAGCAGCTCGGGATCCGCGGCAAAGTCGATGGGTGCGTGGGAGAGCCACTTCAGCCCCATCCCCGACATCCCCTTGAAGAGGGCAAGGGCGTATGAGCGGTCCGCCACGAGGTTGTCATCGACGAAGAAGGCGAATGAATTGGTCTTGCGGAGCATTTCCAGTTCAGCGAGGACCTGGTCCACCGGCCTTTCCCGGTATTTTCTGCCGTAAAATGCGGTCACGGAGCAGAATTCACAGTCATATGGGCAACCACGGGTGGTCTGGAGGGTATTCGTCAACAGGTATCTCTTACGGTGGAAAATATCCCGCCGCGCCGCTGGAATAACGCTCATGTCCAGCAGTTTCTCCGAATGGTATGTGCGTCTGAGTTCTCCCCTGCTGAAATCTTCCAGAAGCCTGGGCCAGACCAGATCGCCCTCACCAACTACCACGCTGTCCACATGGGAGAGCGCTTCTTCGGGGAGATTGCTGGCGTGGAAGCCACCCATGACTACGGTCTTCCCCCTGGCCCGGAAACCGGCGGCTATCTCGTAAGCGCGCGGCGCCTGCGGGGTCATGGCGGTTATCGCCACGACATCGGCGTCGCAGATAAAATTGAGGGGCTCTATGTTCTCGTCGCACAGGGCCGTTGCCCATTCGTTCGGGGTCACTGCGGCAAGGGCGGCCAGGGAGAGGGAGGGGAACTTGAAACCGAGCTCGCCCCACAGTCTCCCCCGGGGCCACCCCGGCGAGACGAAAAGTACCTTCATTTACGATTTTCCGCTATATATACTGCCATGCTCCTGACCGACTGAAATACTATGGCGCCGACAGCAGCGTCGGGGACAACCACCCCGTAATCCTTTTCCATGGCCACTACCAGCTGCAGGGCATCGATGGAGTCAAGACCGAGTCCTTCGCCGAAAAGCGGGGCATCGGTATCTATCTCTTCCGGTGTCATACCCTCGATACGCAGGGAGTCTATAATCAGTTTTTTGACTTCAGGGATCAGCTCTTCACTCATAGGGAATCCTTTGTCCGTAGTTTATTAAAACGGCGAAAGCCGGTTTGACGCACTGGTTACTGGTTACTGGTTACTGGTAACTGGTCACTTTCCCCCGCCTCCCCAGTAGTCGTAAAAGTTGTACCACTGATCGGGATAAGCGCGGATATATCGCTCGAAAACCCTGAGCAGCCTCTCCGTCCCGGTACGGATGGCATCGGCATGCTCGGCGTGTCCTCCCTTGAACCAGACAGGCTCCTCCATGATGGTGTCATAGCGCCCATCCACAAGGGGGACGAAAACCGGTATCACCGGTGCGCCGGAGGCAAGGGCGAGATAGGCCGCGCCAACCGGGATCTGGGCGGGCCTGCCAAAAAAATCAAAGGTGGCGGTGTGGGAAGAACCGTCCCGGTCCCCGAGCAGCGCCAGCACCTCATTGCGGCGAAGCGCCGTCACCGCCTCAATGATAGCCAGGGGGGATGTATCGTCCCTGTCCACATAGATGAAGTTGATCCCCCTGCCGCGCCGGTCGGCTTCACGCAGTTCATTGACCTTTGCATCGGGCTCCCGGAAGGTAAGGACGTTGACCCTGTACCCTTGTGCAGCCAGCCCGAGACCTCCCAATTCCCAATTCCCAAGATGGGGAGCGATCAGGATTGCCCCGTTTCCCGCCGCTAAGGCGTCATCGAGGGGCCTGCTGCTGGAGCGCCGGCCGATCAGCCGGTCAAGCTGCGTACCGGAGAACCGCATCATCAACATGATGTCGGTCCAGTTTCGGGAAAACTTGTAATATGTGGCGAAAACCAGCCGTTCCACCTTCTCCCTGCCGGTGATGACCCGGATGTTCGCCCTGACGGCCCGACGTACTCCCGGCAGAAGAAGGTAGAAAAGCCCGCCCCAGAACAGCGCGAATGGCGGGTAGATCGCTCTGGGGACCAGCATGGTCAACAGTTTGATGAGAAAGAGATTCAGACTGCTGTAAAGTGTCAAAGATACTCTCGTGAACCGGGTTGCATTAATATTTAACCTTTTTCCGCCGGGAACCGGTCCCGCTGAATTCTTTCTCCCATGCCTGGTCGGCTATCTCGCCGTAGCTCCGTGAATATCGGTCCAATTCAACTGCCAGCTCGGTAAAGATCGCATCGGCCCCCTCGTGGGTCGGATATACACCCTCAGTGGAGAACAACTCCCTCCCCACCTCCGGATGGTCTATCAGCATGCAGGGGGTAAGCAGGTTGTCATGCTCCCCCTGACGCGCCCTTATCTTCCGGAACAGGGGGGATTTGAGGGCATCCTTAAGGGAGGTGCGGCGGATATTGTCCACGGCGTAGTGGCAGAAGACACAGGGCTCGATGTCGCCGTTGGCGTTCACGTGCAGATACTTCCGCCCACCGGCCAGGCATCCGCTGATCATAGGTCCGTCGTTCCAGAAATCCACCATGAGCATCGGCTTGGTGGCGCGATAATCGGCGGTCCGGCGCCGCATCAAGTCGCGCTGCTCGGGGGTGGGCATGAGTCCGAGTTCCGGGCTCCTCCCCACCGGCACGTAGGAAAAGAGCCAGAGGGCGAAGCACCCCTTTGCCAGGAGCATGTCGATATATGCGTCGCTTGTTATGATGTCGGTGTTTTTGCTCGTCTGGGTGAATGAGCCGCAGAAGGAAAGCCCGGCCTCGCGCAGGAGATCCATGGCGCGCATCACCTTGCGGAAGTGGCCGGGGCCGCGCCGCTCATCGGTCTCCTTTTCGAAACCTTCCAGGGAGAAAGAGGGCATTACATTACCCACGCTGATCAGCCGTTCCACCAGATCTTCATTTATGAGCCCGCCGTGGGTGAAGACGAGGAAGGCCATGTCATCGTGCTTCCTGAATATCTCGAAGATCTCCTCCTTGAAAAAAGGCTCGCCTCCGGAAATAACGGCAAAGTAAATCCCCATCTCCTTCATCTGCATGAGGATTGAATCGATCTCATCCAGGGAAAGCTCGAGGGATTTACTATAGTCGCCGGCATAGCATCCGTAGCAGGAGAGGTTGCACTTCATTGTCGGGCTGATAACCACGGTCGAGGGGGGGTAGAAGCCCTCCCTGTCGGCCCACTCCTTGCGCTTGTTGGTTCCTGAGAGGAGGTGGTTCACCGCGAGAGTGGTGATCCACTTGTCCCTCTGGTTGGGGTGGAGGTCGCGCAGGATCCGTCTCGGAAACTCCATGCTCGGATGGTTTTCGCGGATGAGCTGGCGAAACGACCTGATCCTTTCCCTGTAATAATCCTTTTTCGGAATCAGCTCCATGAGATAGGTCATCCGCACCAGGTTCTCGGTGGAGCATGTGGTCGCCATGGAGAGGAGGTATGAGACGACCTTTTCCGTCGAATAGTTTTTAAGGCCCTTCAACATCCGTGAGTTATCTCCTTTTTTGGAAGCCGTCACATATAACGAAGGAATGTCATGCAAATGTTCCAGGTGTCCCGAACCGGCCTGAAATGGCTGGTCTCCCTGCCGTCAGCCACGCGAGCGGGGACGGCAATCGAGCCGATCCGGTAGCCCCCGCGCCAGGCCTTCATAAGAATCTCCATCTCCAGTTCATAGCCATCCGAGTCCAGTCGGAGATCGCGCAAAAGACGAGTGGAATAGTATCGGAACCCGGACTGGCTGTCGTTTATATCAAAACCCGTGCGTTTCATCATGCACCAGGCGCCGAACCGGTTCCAATAACGTCGCAGGCCGGCCATTTCCGAGAACTGCGAAAAGCGGGAGGCAAGGACGATGTCGAAGCCGCCATCAATTGCTTCGGAGATGAGCCGCGGGATGGCGGTCGGATCGTGCTGTCCGTCCGAATCGAGGGTTACTATACCCTCGAAGCCCTGCTCCTGTGCCCAGGCAAAGCAGGTGCGCAGGGCCGCTCCCTTGCCGCGATTTGTTTCATGGTTAAGAAGAGTGACCGGCAGCCCTTCGATCTCCTGAACAGTGGAGTCGGTTGAGCCGTCATTCACCACCAGGACCGGCAAACCGGATTGCAACGATTCTACAACCACTTGCCTGATTGTCAAGGCTGCATTAAATGCCGGGATAACTACGCAGATTCCCACTGTTCAACCATTTCCTTCAGTGTGCCGAAACGAAATTGCCGCATCAGATCGGCCAGCAGGCCAGACAGGTCGTTTCTCGGACCATAGGCAGCGAATTTTTTCAGGGGCTTGAGCCGCAGGCGCGGCCCTGACGGATCGAGCTCGCGGGGATGAAGAAACAGGACCGCCGGAGCCCCCTCGCTGTTCATCTCCCGGATTGTATTACGGATGATACGCCGGGGGAAAACCCGCAGCCCCCATCCACCGCCGGTCGGCAGATTGCCGAACATGGAACGGGTGACCATGGGCGGGATCTCCCACAGGGCGCCTTTCTTCACGTTCACCCTGTAAGGGATACGGGGTCCTGCCGGATTTCCTACCAAAGGAAGCGGGTTACAGCTTGAATCGTACTGGTACCCTTCTTCATGGAGGATTTCAAAGGCCCATGGCGTGGCAGCGGAGAGCGACCATTGTGGGGCCCTGAAGCCGACGGTATTTTGTCCGGATTGACGCTCCAGAATTTCACGGGTAAGCCTCAATTCATCGCGAAAACGCCCGGGATCAAGCTCCGTCACCATTGTGTGAGAATAACCGTGGGAGGCTATCTCGTGGCCATCCGCCGCAATCCGACTGACAAGCCCCGGCAGCGCTTCCGCCACGCATCCCAGCACGAAAAAAGTTGCCCGCACCTTGTATTCGGCAAATAAAGTGAGCAGCTTTTCGATGTTCGACCGCACACGCCATTCGCCTGAAGCGGCCAGCGGCTCCCACTCTACTCCGCAGACGTGAAACCACTCTTCTACATCCACAGTCAGCGCATTAACGGTATAAATAGGCAGCCCCGGCTTCCGTTCGTTGATTTATGCAAAAATTACATCATTTCCAGGTTCAAGTCAATAAACGATTGATGCGGTTTCACAGCATCTTCCTTAGGAACTGCCCCGTGTAGGAGC
>JBGQDJ010000081.1:0-9187 GCA_041495805.1 Geobacteraceae bacterium | reverse complement strand
GCTTCCGTATGAAAAAATCTTTTCTGCAGGCCATATACGAACGGGTGCTGGTGCTGGACGGCGCCATGGGGACCATGCTTCAGGAGCGCGGCCTGCAAGCCGGCCGGTCGCCTGAAGAGATGAACCTCACCTTACCAGAGGTGGTCGCGGGTGTGCATCGGGAGTATCTGGAAGCGGGGGCCGATATTCTCGTAACCAATACTTTTGGCGGGAGTTCGGCAAAGCTTTCCCACTATGGTCTTGAGGATAAGCTGTACGAAATCAACTCGCAGGGCGTCGTGATAGCGCGTAAAGTCGCGGGCGAAAGCGCTTATGTGGCTGCATCCATGGGGCCGACCGGAAGGTTTGTCGAACCTGTTGGTGATTGTCCCTTCGACGAGATGACAGCCATCTTTCGCGAACAGGCCCGGCCTCTCATCGAGTCAGGGGCGGACCTCATAACACTGGAGACGTTCCTCGACATCAAGGAGGCGCGGGCTGCTGTGATTGCCATCCGCGAGATATCCTCCGACATCCCTGTCATTGCCATGCTGACCTTTGACGACAACGGACGCAGTGTGCTCGGCACACCGCCGGAGGCTGCCGCCATAACCCTGGAAGCGGTGGGGGCCAATGTCGTCGGCTCCAATTGCGGTCTTGGTGTGGACGGGATCTACGGGATACTCTCGGCCATGCGGCGCGTGACCCGCTTGCCCCTAATTTCCCAGGCCAATGCAGGCCTCCCGTTTTTAAGAGACGGCAAGACCATATTCCCCGGAACCCCCGGGGAGATGACCTCCTATAATGAGAGGATGCTGGAGCTGGGGGTCAGGATCATCGGTGGTTGCTGCGGCACCACGCCGGCCCATATTCGGGCGATCCGGGAGGCCCTTGCCGGTCATGAAAGATCGTTCCCCACAACCGGCCCGCCGGAGAACATCACTTTCCTTTCCAGCCGCGGCGGTTTCACGGCTATAGGCCCGGGCAACCCGGTGGCCATAATCGGGGAAAGGATAAACCCCACCGGGAAAAAAGGGTTTGCCGCCGAACTCAGAGAGAAAAAGGTTTCATACATACGACGTGAAGCCATGGAGCAGACAGCGGCGGGCGCGACGCTTCTGGATGTTAATGTGGGTGCGCCCGGCATCGACGAGCCGGAGGCAATGGAGCGTGCCGTTTTCTGCGTGACCGGAACCACTGCCGTGCCGCTGGTCCTCGATTCGTCCAATCCGGAAGCACTGGAGCGCGGCCTCAAGGCAGCGGACGGCAAGGTGCTGGTTAATTCTGTCTCCGGTGAGGAAAAGAGCCTGGCAAGGGTCCTCCCGCTGGTCAGGAAATATGGCGCGGCGGTCATCGGCCTGACCTTGGATGAATACGGGATACCGGAGAGCGGGGAGGAGCGCTTCGCAGTTGCTTCAAGGATCCTGGATGCGGCAAAGGAAGAGCGGATTGCCGCCAGGGACGTCATTATCGACTGTCTGACCCTGACGGTCAGCGCCGAGCAGAAAAGGGCCATGGAGACCCTTATCGCAATAAGGCTGGTAAAGGAGCGGCTTGGTCTGAATACGGCGCTAGGTGTAAGCAATATCTCCTTCGGACTCCCCTGCCGGCCCCTGATTTCGGGCGCCTTTTTCGCAATGGCTATGGAGGCCGGACTTGATGCTGCAATAATCAATCCCAAGGAAGAGGCGATGATGAGCGCCTTCCGCGCTGCAATGGTCCTCTTGAACAGGGACCCGCATGCGGCCGCCTATATAGATGCCTATAAAGCCGCTGTCGATGCGCCATCCGGGCACTCTCCTGCCGAAGAGCAGACGCTCGATACCAGGGGACGACTCTCCAGGGCGATCATCGACGGAGACCGGGAGAACATTGTCGGGCTGGTGGAGGAAGCTCTCGGGGAAGGGCTAACTCCCCTGCAGATCAGTAACGAGGCGCTCCTCCCCGGCCTGGAAGAGGTGGGTCGTCGTTTTGAATGCAACCGCTTTTTCCTCCCCCAGGTGATGCTCTCCGCGGATACCATGCAGGCCGCTTTTACCCGCCTCAAGACCGAGATGAAAGGGGAGGGGTTCGCTTCACTCGGAAAGATCCTGATGGCCACCGTGGAGGGGGATATCCATGATATCGGCAAGAATATTGTCTGCACATTGCTGGAGAACCATGGGTTCGAAGTCATCGACCTTGGCAAAAACGTGGCTAGTGAGCGGATCATCGCCGAGGCCCGTAAGCATGAGGTGGATGCCGTCGGACTCTCGGCGCTGATGACAACTACCATGGCCGAGATGCGGAATGTCATCGATAAATTAAAGGCGCAAGGGGTTAAGACCTTTACCATGATCGGCGGTGCCGTGGTAACGCAGGATTATGCCGATGAGATCAGGGCCGATCTCTATGCTAAAAACGCGATGGAGGCCGTAGCGAAGATCAAGGCTCTACTCGGGAAATAGAGCAGGTAGAGGAAAGAAAACCGGTTTCTCCTCTCTACCTCAACCTTTACCTTTACCTGTTTTTTAGTGGTTGCAACTATTTAGATATATGTGGTATTTTAATTAATATACGTCATTTGACTGGCAGGGAACGGATATGGTTCTAGGATTCAACCACAATATTCAATACAAGGGAGAAATTTTCCATATACAGACCGAGGACAGCGGTGTCGAAACACCCCACATCATAACCCTCCTCTATCGCGGCGGCACCATCATATCTTCGAAAAAGACCAGCTATGCCGATATTATCAAGGTGGATAACCTTGAAAAGGTGGTCGAAGACCTCATGAAGGACCAGCATAAAGAGATGCTGCGCCAGCTCAAGTCGGGTGATTTCGATGAGAGGGCGTTCGGCCAGACATCTTCCCTTCCGCAGGAAATTGCTGAAGAAAGCAAAACGTTGACACCTCCCCCGTCTGACGCGCCGGACGCTTCTTCAGTTCCGGCATCCGATTGCGCTCCCAAACATCCACAGAGTCTCGATGAAATAATTCTCGATTATCTCGTTGCCGGTGATTCTGAATAACGGCATTACACTGAGAGGAAAGGTCTTTCGTGAAAGAAACTATCGCCAATCTGGAAGATAAGGCCAGAGAACTGCGCGTCGCCATTGTCAGGACGCTGCACAAATCACAGTCCGGCCATACCGGAGGTTCCCTGTCCGCCATCGACATGATTACCGCGCTTTATTTCCACAAGATGCGCCACGATCCCGACAATCCAGAGTGGACTGAGCGTGACCGTTTTGTTCTTTCCAAGGGGCATGCGGCTCCCGCGCAATATGTGGCCCTTGCCCATGCAGGCTATTTCCCCAAGGAAGACCTGATGATGCTGCGCCGGCTGGGGAGCCATCTGCAGGGGCATCCGGACAGCAAATCGACGCCGGGCGTGGAAGTCTGCACCGGTTCGTTGGGGCAGGGTCTTTCCATGGCCAACGGCATGGCTCTGGGGCTCAGGCTCGACAACAGGCCATGCAGGGTGTATGCGCTTCTGGGAGACGGCGAATTGCAGGAAGGTCAGGTCTGGGAGGCGGCAATGGCCGCGTCCCACTACAAAATCGACAACCTTTGCGCCCTGGTTGACGCCAATGCACTGCAGATTGACGGAGAGGTGGCGAAGGTGATGGCTGTTGCGCCGATTGCCGCCAAATTCAAGACATTCGGCTGGCATGCCCTGGAAATTGACGGTCACGACATGTCCGCAATCCTTGCCGCTTTGGAGCACGCAGAGACCATCAAGGGGCAACCGACGGTGATCGTTGCGAATACCGTCAAGGGGAAGGGGGTCTCCTTCTTTGAGAACAAGGCGTCATATCACGGCGTCCCCCCCAGTGATGATGAGCTCCCCAAGGCGCTGGAGTGTCTGGGGTGTCTGGATTGAGTACCTGCTGCGAGCAGTTTGTAACTTTCCGTGTTGAAATCAGTACGCAAAGAAAGGAATTTCACATATGAGCAGCAATATGATTGCAACAAGAGATGCCTATGGCGAGACCCTGGCCGAACTGGGGGGGGAGAACGGGAATATCGTTGCGCTGGACGCTGACCTCTCCGGTTCCACCAAGACATCGTTGTTCGCGAAAAAATATCCTGAACGTTTCTTCAACATGGGGATTGCGGAAGCCAACATGATTGGGACAGCCGCAGGCCTGGCGGCCGCAGGCAAGATCCCGTTCGTTTCCACCTTTGCCATTTTCGCGGTGGGGAGGGCGTGGGAACAGATGCGCCAGTCGGTTGCCTATCCAAAGGCCAATGTCAAAATCGTGGCGACCCATGGCGGGATTACCGTCGGCGAGGACGGCGGGTCCCATCAGTCCGTGGAGGACATCGCCATAGTGAGGGCCGTTCCAAACATGACGGTCATCGTCCCTGCCGACGGTGTTGAGACAAGGGCGGCGATCAGGGCCGCGGCCGCCCATAAGGGGCCGTTCTATATCCGCCTGGGACGCAACAAGGTCCCGACTATTTTCGGCGAGGATTACCGGTTTGAGATAGGAAAAGGATGCCAGTTAGCCGCCGGCTCCGATCTTACCTTTGTCGCCACCGGCCTCATGACCGCCCAGGCGCTGGCCGCGGCCGCTCTCCTGCACAAGGAAGGGATCTCGGCCCGGGTGGTGCATATATCCACCATCAAGCCGCTGGACCAGGATATAATCCTTGATGCGGCCATGGAGACAGGCGCCATAGTCACTGCGGAGGAGCACTCCGTGATAGGGGGGCTCGGCGGGGCCGTGGCCGAATTTCTTGGCGAGAGTCATCCTGTGCCGATCAAAAGGGTCGGAATCAGGGACCGATTCGGCACCTCTGGAAAAGCGGAAGAACTGATGAAATATTTCGGCCTTCTCCCCGAAGACCTGGTGGAGGCGGCCAGGGAGGTCCTGGCCAGGAAAGGCAAATAGCCGGCGACAAGCGGCTGGTTGCAATCCCTCTCTGCGAGTAAGAATGTGAAACTTCAAAATCTAAAGTCATCAAACGGGTTCACATACATCGCCGCCCTGATGCTGGTGGTGATCATGGGAATCATGCTTGGCGCCGCCGCACAGAGTTGGACTATGAGAATGAAGCGGGAGCGGGAGGTGGAACTCCTCTTCCGGGGGAAGCAGATTGTGGACGCCATAGCCCGCTGGCAGAACCCCTCTGGGGGGGTGATATCGCGTCCCTCGCGCCAGCTCAATGACCTGAAAGACCTTCTCATGGACCCAGGCAGCGTTGCAAAGATACGCTACCTGCGCAAGGACCCGAAAACCTCCTATAATGACCCGATAACCGGCAAGGAGTGGGAAGTTATCCGCGACAATGCCCGTGGGGGGATTATCGGGGTGACGAGCAAAAGCGAAGAAACCCCGCTGAAGCAGAAGAATTTCCTGGAGATGTTCTACCCTCTGGACCCAGTGAGAGACAAGTATCTGATCACCATGCTCAAGGGGTTCGAGGGGAAGACAAAATACAAGGATTGGCGTTTTGTCTGGACACCTTAAGCTGCGACTGTTCGTTTCATCTGTTTTGTGGTTAACCATCAAGCTCAGGATGGAGCAGTAAATAGTATTTTCGCCCGGCGCCGTGAACCAAACCATTACGCTCCAAGGAGGCAGGTTGGTATTCAAAAGCCTGACAACCAGGGTAATTTTCATATCCATAAGTCTCCTGGCTTTCGGCATCAGCATCTATACTTATCTGAACCTGAAAAGAGAGCAGACCCAGCTTATCAATTCCGCCCGCGAGAGCACCGATCTTCTTTTGCAGACAATTGAAAGAAGCATCTACAACTCCATGCGGATCGGTAATACCGAGGATACCCAGATAATCCTGGAGATGGTCGGGCAGAACCGCAATTTGCTGGGGGTCCGCATTTTTCATCCCCATGGCATCGTCCTTAAATCATCGCACCCCGAAGAGGTGGGGAAACCGGTCAATGACAATGACTACCAGTTGTTCATCAACAACCGGCACGAAGGGATTTATAACGTAGAGGGGTATGGCGAAGTTCTCAAGATGCAGAAGCCGATCTATAACGATGAGCCCTGCTATACCTGCCATGGTCACAAGGTGCGCATTATCGGTGTGCTGAACATCAATTATTCCCTTGTGGAAACCAGGCAGAGGATAATGGAAGCAACCAAGCTCTTTGTCTTTTCGACCATTGCCATTATTCTCTTCCTCGCAGGCTCGATTTCACTGGTCATGCTCAAATTTGTCAAAAAGCCGCTGAAGCTGATTGTGGAAAACATGGCGCGTGTTGAGGCTGGCGACTTGTCGGTCAGGATGAAGGAGGACAGGAAGGATGAGGTCGGGATGCTGATTTCCAGTTTCGATTCAATGGTCGGAAAACTCGATTCAGCGAAAAAGGAGCTTGATCACTACCACTTTCAACAGATGGAAAGGGCCGACCGCCTTGCATCCGTGGGTGAGATGGCGGCAGGCATCGCACACGAGATCAAGAACCCGTTGACCGGCATCGCCGCCGCGATTACCATTATTAAAGACGACTTTGATCCGGACGATACGCGGACGGAAATAATAAATGAAGTTCTTGAGCAGATCACGCGTCTTGATAAGACGGTTAATGATCTCCTCTTCTTCGGCAAGCCGTCGCAGCCGGAACCGACCTTCACCAATATAAATATCGTGGTGGAAAAAACCCTGACGTTTGCTTCTCAACATCGAAGCGGCAAGGAGATCGAGAAAAGACTCGAACTCGACGAAACCCTGCCCGCTGTATATGTTGACCCCAAACAGATCCAGCAGGTGTTTCTCAACCTCATTCTTAACGCCTTTCAGGCCATGCAGAACGGGGGGATATTGACTGTCGGAACGTCAAAGGTGGAGTTTGACGGCAAGCAGTGGGCCAGGGTTTCCATTGCGGATACCGGTGCGGGGATCCCTGAGCCGATTCTTTCAAAGATATTCACTCCGTTCTTTACCACAAAAGCACAGGGGACGGGTCTCGGACTGGCAATCTGCCACAAGCTGGTGACGCAGCATGGAGGACGAATAAATGTCACCAGTGAAGACGGCAAGGGAACGGCTTTCACTGTAGATTTGCCGGTTTATGGGATCTCCCAGATGCAGGAAATTTAGAACCGCGATTCGAAGGGGAAGGGAATTAAATCGGGCAGCGATATTCCGGATTACAGGAGCAGCCATGAAAAAAACAAAAATACTGGTCGTAGATGACGAGCATCTCATCCGCTGGTCACTTGAGCAGAATTTGAAAAAACAGGGATATGAGGTAGTGACCGCCAGCAATGGCGAAGAAGCGTTGAAATTGGTTCAGGAGGAGCAACCCGAGCTCATCCTTCTCGATATTCAGATGCCCGGCATTAATGGCCTGGAAGTGCTGGAGAAGGTCAAGGAAACCGATGAAGATATCCTGGTTATAATGGTTACGGCCCAGGGAAGTCTGGAGACTGCCGTCAACGCCATGCGGATGGGGGCTTACGATTACGTTAACAAGCCGTTCAACCTGGATGAACTGGCTATTGTAATCAGAAAAGCCCTTGAGACGTCATATCTGCGACGTGAAGTGGCGGGACTGCGCAGTGAACACAAAAAGGTCGGTCCCCCGAACATTGTCGGTGCGAGCAAGCATATGAAAAATGTCCTCGCAATGATGGAGAAAGTCGCCAGGAGTGAAGCTTCAACTGTTCTTGTCCAGGGTGAATCGGGAACAGGCAAGGAACTGGTGGCGAAATGGATCCATTACAAGTCGAGCCGCGCCGAGAGGCCTTTTGTTGCCATCAACTGCGCGGCTGTTCCTGCCACGCTTCTGGAAAGTGAACTTTTCGGCCACGAAAAGGGGGCTTTTACCGACGCCAAAAACGCCAAGAAAGGGCTCTTTGAACTTGCCGACGGCGGTACGATTTTCCTTGACGAAATCGGGGATATGGAAATCGGGATGCAGGCGAAGCTGCTGAGATTTCTCGAAGACAGGACCTTCAGAAGGATAGGGGGGGCAAAAATAATCACGGTGGATATCCGCATCATTTCCGCTACAAATAAGGACCTGTTGAAGGCCATTGAGGAAAAAATCTTCCGGAACGATCTCTATTACAGGCTACAGGTCATTCCCATTTTTCTTCCGCCCCTGCGGGATCGGAAAGAAGATATAATTTCTCTGGCAAACCATTTTATCCAGACGTTCAATAAAGAATTCAACAAACATGTAAATGGCATTTCCGGCATGGCCGAAAAGATGCTGAACGAATATCACTGGCCGGGAAATATCCGCGAGCTGAAAAACGTTATCGAGCGGGCCATCATTCTCGGCAACGAAGATACCCTTCTGCTTGAGCATCTCCCCCTGGAGATAATCGCGAAAAGCTCGTCTCACGCCCCCCCGGTTACTTCTCTGAAACTCCCGCCCGAGGGTGTAGACATCGAAGAGGTGGAAAAAGAGCTCATTCGTCAGGCCCTTGAAAGCAGTGACTGGAATCAGTCCAAGGCGGCAAAGATGCTGAACCTGGGGATAGATGCATTTCGCTACAGGATGAAAAAATTCGGGTTTTTGAAATGATGCATTTCAGGCCGGCTCAGGGAGAGTGAAGAAAAAGGTCGCGCCTTTGCCAGGCATCCCTTCGGCCCAAATCCGGCCCCCGTGGCGATGAATGATCCTTTGCACGGTTGCGAGTCCGATACCGTAACCGGCAAAATCTTTTCTGTCATGAAGAGTTCTGAAAGGGGTGAATAGCCCGTCTATCTCCCCCATGTCAAAGCCGACCCCGTTGTCTCTGATGAAATGAACCGGCTTACCGTCATATTCCATCGAGCCGAATTCGATGACGGCTTCTTCTTTCCTTGAGGAATACTTGCTTGAGTTGCCCATGATGTTTCCCATCGCGATCCCGAGCAGATTGGCGTCTCCGTAGACCGTCACCCCCTCGGCAATCACAAACTTGATCCTGCGTTTAGGTGTTGTATGCCTGATTTCTACGGCGATTTCAGTTGCTGTTCTGCTGAGGTCTACCTTTTTCCCGACCATTTCGCAGTTCGACAGGCGTGAAAATGCCAGCAATGAGTCGATGAGATTGCTCATCCGCAGGGTGTCCAGATGGATCTTCCGTATAAAGTCGCTGCTCTGCCCGTCAAGTTGTGAAGCGAAGAGTTTGAGGATAACCTGGCAATATCCGTTTATGTTCGTCAGCGGCTGTTTCAGGTCATGGGAAACCGTATAATTGAAAGCCTCCAGTTCGCTGTTGGACAATTCCAGTTTATGGTTGGCGGCCT